>DNFZ01000193.1 GCA_003486785.1 Clostridiales bacterium
ATGGTTGCGGGGAGGAGGAGTGAATTTTGGGTATGGAGGGGGTAGATGAGAGCGTATCCTGCTGCAACTTCACAATTCATGGGCTGCCGTTTCTCAGCATCCCGCTCGGCTTATGCCAAGATCGCCTGCCCCTATCCCTCCGCCGAATCAAACAGCGGGACAGGGCGGCCCATGTCCGGCGTATACATGCGCGTGCAGTTGCGCCCCGCCTCCTTAGCGGCATAGAGCGCGGCATCCGCTTTCCAATACAGCTCGTCAAAACCGGTTCCGTCCTGCGGGCAAGCCGCCGCGCCAAAGCTGCAGGATACCACGATATCCTCGCAGATGCGCTGATTCAGCTGCAAACACAGGCTGTTGATTTTCGAGAGCAGCGCTTCTCGGCTGGCGACGTTTTTCAGCAGCAGCACGAACTCATCCCCGCCGATTCGGCCGACGAGATCGTCCGCGCGCAGCGCGTTTCGCAGCACGTCGCAGACGCGCGCAAGCACGCGGTCTCCATAGCCGTGGCCAAAGCGGTCGTTGATGCGCTTAAAGTGATCGATATCCACCATCACAAGCGCATGCAGCCCCGCATTGCACGGCTGGGCAAACACCGCTTCCGCCGCATCCAGAAACGCAGCACGGTTGAGCGCGCCGGTCAGCGTGTCCGTCCGCAGCTGATCCATCAGCGTCAGCTCCTCACGCTTTTGCGCGTCGATATCGCGCAGCAGAATGGAAGCGCGCACGTTGCTCGAGTACGGATCCGGCAGCATCTGCACGCTCAGCCGTACCCAGACATAACGCCCGTCCTCTTTCAGATGACGGTATTCCTGCTTCTCCAGCCGCGCGCCGCGAATATACTGCGTCAGCAGATGCTCCCGCGCGATAAACGCTCGAATCCGCTCCCGATCGTCGGCATGCACATAGTTGGAAAGAACGTGCTGTATCGCGCGCTCCATCGAGCCCTGCACCTGTTCCGGCACGGGCAAAAGCAGCGCGCCTTTTTGCGCTTCCATCCGGTTCTGCGTAAGATCAAACTCCAGATAAGCCGTGTTGCTTTGCGGCAAGGACTCATACGTCTTCTGCCAGCGTTGATAAGCGATCTCGCGCTCGCGCTGCTGCGTCACGTTTTGCAAGGAGATGACCGCCTGCACAGGGGTGTCCTCCTCCGAGTAGATCAGCGAATACGCCACGCGGTACCATTCAAACGCGCGCTTGTCACAGCTCAGGCTTAGGTTCAGCACCGCATCCCCGGTCGGATGCACGCCGCCGACGATCTGCGCGTGCAGCTCACGAAAGGCATCCAGGCTGTCCGGCCCGATCATGTTGTTTTCCTGAAGAAGGGACGGTACATTGCGAATCACGTCCTTATGAAACAACTCCGCCGACTCCGGCGGCAGATAGGCGGTTTCCTCCGCAATGTCGTATCGAAAGACGAGCTTATCGCTCTGGCGGACGGCGATTCGATACTCCTCCTCGCGCACGCGAAGCGCTTCCTCTACTCGCTTTTGCGCGGAGATATCCATAAACGCGCAGATCCACAGTCCCCCTCCGCTGTCCGCGCGGGACACATGAACGATCGACCAGAAGACTGTGCCATCCCCCCGCAGCAGCCGCGCTTCCAGCGCAATCGCCTGCTCCTCGGCTTCGTCCAGCGCAGCCATGCGCGCGAGCATCTGCGCGCGCATCCCCACCTCGACGCAATCGAGCGCGCCGGTCAGTCCGTCCGCGCGCGCCTGCGATGCGTTTGCATAGCCGATCATGCGATAGTAATTGTCGTTTGCAAACAGAACAGAAAGCCTCTCGTCCTGCCGCGCGACGCAAAGACCGCAAGGCAACTCTGAGAGGATATGCTCGCGCAGATCCGCTGTCAGTGGAAATTCTTTATCAGATTGATGCATCTTTCGCTCCGTCAGAGGGTGACCGACCGTGAACTGTAACATTCTACCAATTCTTATGGTTATCAGTATATCATCGGTGGTTGTGATTGCAAGCATAAAATGAGAAATATCGAATAATTTAGCTCTGGTTTAGCCAGAAATTCAGTTTTTTGCCAAATATTCACATAATTATTCGAAAATTCAGCGTCGTTCTTCTTGTTGCAGTGTAACATGTTACTTGCGTGTGCTGTTTTGTTGCTTCCTAACATTCGCTTTGTCCGCCTCGTGTAAGAACATCCCGCAGTTGCCGTCACAGGCATCCGGCACGCAAATAGCTTCGCACCGCCGTGCGGGCAAGAGCGTCATGCCCGGTTTGCACGCTGATCTTTCGTTTTTTGCGTGAATCGTATTGATTTTGGCTCGAATGGTATCGCCAGACACACTCCAAATTTGATATACTCTCATGCAGAACGCTTTACGCGCTGTTGCGCGTGCGATCTATCCCGTTGTTTCAAACGATCCAGCCCCGCATGAAAGGACTTTTTTATCATATGGACGCTTCCCGCCGCTCCGTGCGCCTGCTCACCGCCGGCGTCGTAATGCTCATCTCCGTCTACGGCCTGTTAAGCAACTATCAAAGCGTGGTGCTCAACAGCGTTGTAGAATCCTATCGTCTCGTCGGCGGCGCGCAGGGCCTGATGAGCAGCATGATCAACATCGGGGCGGTTGCCGCCTTTATCACTGCACCCATGCTGCAGGGGCGGATCAGAAAGACCACGATGCTGCTGCTCGGCGCTGCGGTGCTCGTGCTTTCGTTCTTCCTGCTCGGCGCGGGGCGCGCAGTCGCCGCGCTCATCGGCGCCTGCCTGCTCACCGGCATCGGCTTTGGCTGGGTGGACGCAAACTGCAACGCTGTGATCGTCGATCTGCATCACGACAAGAGCGCGAAGTTCTTAGGCCTGCTGCACGGCGGGTTCGGCGTTGGCGGCCTGATTGCGCCGATCTTGATCAGCGCGCTGCTCGCAGTGATGAGCTGGCATGCGGTGAGCTATCTCATGGGCGTGCTCATCGCGCTAGCGGGGCTCGCTTTCCTGCTGCTGCTCGCCGCCGCAAGAAAAGGCGTACCCGTCGCAAAGAAGGAACAGCCGTTGACATTCGCCGCAGTCAAGGCATTTCTCTTTCAGCGAAAAAACGCTCTGATGCTGCTGGCGACGATACACTATGCCGTCGCGCAGTCCGGCTTGCTGATTTGGATTGTCCGCTATATGACGCTGCGCTACAACGCGGAGGCGCTGGGCTCCGTTGCGCTCTCGATCTACTGGGTCTGCGCGACCCTCAGCCGCTTCTTTGCGCCGCGCCTTCCAATTCGTCCGCTGAAGCTCTTTCTGCTCGGCGTGCTGCTGACGTGCGTGTTTCAGGCCATCGGCGTGCTTTCCGGCAGCGCGGTGGTCATGTGTGTGATGAGCGGCGTCATCGGCCTCGTCTCCGGCCACTGTGTGCCGATGATTCTCAGCGAAGCCTCCTCGGACAATCCGGGCTTCTCCTCGCTGATCGCCTCGTCGTTTCTCATCAGTATTTTTGCAACCAACATCTTTGCGCCGCTGTTCATGGGTGCGCTCGCAAGCTGGGCCGGTCTCGACACCATGATGCTCACCCCTGCCGCCAGCGCCGCTTTCTCCGCACTCATCGTGCTGATCATCCTGCGGCAAGAGCGCAAAAAACGCGCGCAGGCGCTTGCATAGGCGCGAGAAATTGTGTATCGTATGTTTAACGGATTGTGTTTTTGAGGATCAACGATATGAGCGCCTGTGTCAACGCCGAGCAATGCCCCTGCACCTATCCCTGCAAACACCACGGTAAATGCTGCGAATGCGTGGCCTATCACCGCGCGGACGGCGAATTTCCCGCCTGCTTTTTCACAAAAGAGGGCGAGAAGACCTATGACCGCAGCCTGAGCAGTTTATTGAGGGATCGGAAGCAGAAATAGCGCTGTTTTCCTGTTCTTGCATGAAACGAACAAACAGAATAACCCCAGAACACATCAGCGGCACGCCATCTGGCGCGCCGCTGAGCTTGTTCAAAAAGCTTTGGGGATTGTTAAGGGCCGCTGTTTCACGCTTCTAGTCTTCTTATATTAGCTTCGGCACCTCGCAGAGGGTGCTGACCAGAACTGCGCCAAGCGTTGCAAGATGCGCCTTGGTCTGGTGTCCTGCGGTGAGCAGCGCACAGCCGCAGCCGATCGACGAAGCGATCTCATGGTCGTGATCCGTATCCCCGACAAACAACGCCCGCACAGGGTCAACGCCGCTCTCGAGCAGAAATTCCCTTGCGTAGTCCGCCTTGCCGTGGGCAAGATTGTTGCTGTTGCCGATCACGCGCTCAAAATAGCGGTTGAGTTGAAAAAACTCCACCTGTTCATCCAGCTTTTCCTGTCCGGTTGCGCTCAACAGCACCTGCCTTGCTCCCGTTTCCAGCACGGCCATGAGCGCATCTTTCGCGCAGGGTTGCAGGGCGCAGCTTGGAAAGCGCTCGGCATACATCGCGACAAACTGCCGCGAGATGTTCTCAAACGGCTCGGTCTCAAACGAATAGCCCATGCGGCGGTAATAGTCGACCACGGGAAAGGTGAAATACGTCCGGTATTCCTCAACGCTTTGCATGAGATCCATGCCGCGCTCCTGTCGCATCTCGTTTGCGATGCTGTAGCACATCTGCGTATCGTCCAGCAGTGTGCCGTTCCAGTCCCAGATCACCAGATCAAAATTACGGGTAAAACTCATTCGGATATCACCTGTTTCCGCCCGCACGCGTTGCGGGCTAACGATCGATTACCACTTGTTGTGCACCTTTTCGGCAAAGCACAGGAAATGGTTGAGTTGTATTTTTTTGCCGTCGTCGAGCGTGATCGTGCCATCCATATGTCCAAACACCTGATGCTGGTCGGAAAGCAGGGGGCCGACGGAGGTAAATGCCGCACGGTCGAGCACGGGCGTAAACGATGTTTCAATCCGCCCGTCGCTGGAAGAGAACGTCCACGGCGCAAGATAATCCTCTTTCCCGTCTTTCATCGGAATGTGGAAGGTCACACGATCGAGCTTGTGCGCAACGCCGTCGACGAACAGCATATTTTCCGACGCTGCCGAAACATCGCCAAAGCCGTAGCCCAAATTAAACCCGACGACGTGGCCATCCACCACGCCCTGCCCCGCGCCCCAGTACCACGTGTTTTCATACGTCCAGACGCCGCGCCCCCAGTCGAGAATCCCAAACGAATCCGCGGGGTCAAACGTGCGCGTCTCGCCGCCGACGGTACAGCTGCCGGCGGCCCGCATACCGATGATCTTTTGGTTATAGTAGAACGCGGTCTTCTTCTCGGCAAACGGGGTGGCGATAACCATCGTGTCCCGCGGCGCATCGGTGAGCAGGATGTCGCAGTCAAACGCTTTGTCTCCATCGAACTTGTCGAGATGGAAAATCAGCCTGCGCGCACCGTTTTCGTGCGTAAAGGAGCCGGAAGCGCCCTTCATGCTCTTGACGATATCGCCGCTCTCCGAGCTAGCGGGAAAGCGCGTGCTGCCAAACGGAAACCAGAACATCGGGGAGACGGTCTTCTCCGTCTTCGCTTCAAAATCAAGAACCGTCGCGGAGAGCATGCCCATGTAGGAGTTGTCCGCAATCGTCATCGCGACGCCGTATCTGTCGTTGTGGATCAGATAGTAGTCCCACTCTTTGATGCGCATATCGCCTGCGCGAATCGCCCTGCGGTCGTATGTTTTCACCAGAGCGGTGGCGTATCCGGCCTCCCTTAGCGCACCGGAGCGGTCGAGAAGCGGGCCTTTCGAGAGAAGATGCTGCATGGATTGCTGCCTCCTGCTGTTCGATTGTTGAGATGTGTTTGCCGTGAACGGATTTGCTTCATTATACCCCGCGAGGAACGCGGGCGCAAGAAACGCGGCGCGTGAAAACCAGCGCAATCGATGCGCCTTCGTAAATTTTGCGTGACAACGGCGGGATTGTTTTTACCCGAAAGCCAGAGTATGTTATAATACCCGAATGGAAATTTACCCCCAAATATACGAAACGGAGCGGAAACCGCACAGAAAGATGGAGACCCGAGATCGTTTGAAAAAAATAGTCGGCATAATCCTCGTGAGTATCGCACTTGCCGCGATGCTCTGGCAGCTTGTCGCCATCTATTCCACCGGAATGCGGCACGTCACGCACGGGCTGCTGCTGATTGTCGGCATTTGCCTTCCGCTCATTCTGGGCGCCTATCTATATACCCGTGCGCTGAACACACGCGAGGAGCGCCGCCGCGCGGTGCGTATTTCGTTTTCTGCACTGTTCGTCTTCTATTCCGCTGCGCTGTTTGGCGCGCTGATCGTCTCCCGCGTGGACTATCAGACCTTCGCGCAAACGCGAGCAGCCTATTGGCAAAACTTCGACCTGATGACAAATTTCAATCCGTGGGAGACCGTGCAGCTGTATCTCAACGCGATCAAATACAACTACATCGGCATGGAGATTCCGCTGAGCAATCTCATCGGCAACGCCATGCTGTTCATGCCCATGGCGGTGTTTTTGCCGTGCCTGTTTCGCCCCATGCAGAGATTCTGGCGCTTTGCGCTCGTGATGCTTCTTCTGCTCGTCGCCATCGAGGCGCTGCAACTGCTGCTCTCCTGCGGAAGCTGCGATGTGGACGATGTGCTGCTCAATCTTCTTGGCACGCTGATCCTCTTCGGCATCCTCAAGCTCCCGTTTTTGCAGCGGCTGCTCAAGCGGCTCTATCTGCTGCCGGAGGAGCAAGAGTCCGTGGAAAACGCCGATATCGAAGGCGAAATGCAAACGCCTACAGCGTGATAAAGCGCGTTGCGATCTCGTCCACAAACGTCCTGTCGTGCTCCACAAACAGCATCGTGGGTTTTGCCGCGAGCAATAGATCGCGAATTTGCATCCGCGAGAGCACGTCTACAAAGTTCAACGGCTCATCCCAAACATAGAGGTGCGCCCGCTCGGAAAGCGTCTTTGCAAGAAGCGCTTTTTTCTTTTGCCCGCCGGAAAACGAGCGCATGTCCTTTTCAAACTGCACGCGGGGAAAATCGAGTTTTCTCAAAATCGTCAAAAACAGCGTCTCGTCCAGCCCGTTTTCTTTTGCGAAATCGGAGACCGTCCCGCGCAAAAACGATGTGTCCTGCGGCATGTAGGAAATCACAAGTCCGCTTGCCGTTCGCAAGGTTCCCGTGTGCGGAATGTCTTCTCCCATCAAAAGCTTGACGATGCTGCTCTTGCCGCTGCCGTTTTTGCCAAGCAGCGCCGCTCGCTCCCCCTGCCGCAGTGTGAAGCTGAGCGGCCCTGTGACCGTTCGCTCGCCGTAAACAATCGAAAGATCCAGCGCCTCTACCAATAGATCCGCGTGATGCCTAAGCGGGGTCACCTTCAGCGTGTCGTTGCGCTCGATGTCTTTTAAGAGCTTTTCTTTCTCCTTCGCCGCGCTCTCCTGCCGCCGCTCGGTGGCCTTTGCGCGCTTCATCA
>DNFZ01000190.1 GCA_003486785.1 Clostridiales bacterium
GTCCGCTTGTCCGGGTTCATGGTCGTCTCCCAGAGCTGCTCGGGATTCATCTCGCCCAAACCCTTGTAGCGCTGGATCGTGTAGCCTTTTCCGATGGACTTGGTTGCGGCGCGCAGCTCCTCGTCGTCATAGCAATAGATGCGCTTGGCATCCTTTTGCACCTTGTAGAGCGGGGAGAGGCCGATGTACACATGCCCCTCGGTGACCAGTTCCTTCATATAACGATAAAAGAACGTCAAGAGGATCGCGCGGATGTGCGCGCCGTCCTGATCCGCATCCGAGAGGATGATGATCTTGTCGTATTTGAGCGAGGAGATGTCAAAGTCCTCGCCGATGCCGGTGCCCACGGCGGTGATGATCGAGCGGAACTCCTCGTTTTGCAGCACCTGATCGATGCGCTTTTTCTCGACGTTGAGCGGCTTGCCCCGCAGCGGGAGAATCGCCTGAAACTTCCGGTCGCGCCCCTGCTTGGCAGAGCCGCCCGCGCTGTCGCCCTCGACGATGAACAGCTCGTTTTTGCTGTAGTCTCTGCCGGAGCAGCTACTGAGCTTGCCCACCAGCGGCGCGTTTTCGAGCTTGTTCTTTTCGCGCGCGGTGGCCTTCGCCTTCCGCGCGGCCTCGCGCACCCGCGCTGCTTTAACCGCCTTTTCCGCGATGGCCGCAGCGACCTCGCCGTGCTTGAGATCCTCAAGATACGGCGTGAGCCGCTCGAGTACCACGCTCTCCACCGCGGGGCGCGCCTCGGTGTTGCCAAGCTTGGTCTTGGTCTGCCCCTCAAACTGGATGGTGCGCATCTTGAGCGAAAGCACCGCGGTAATTCCCTCGCGGAAGTCCTCGCCGGCAAGCGGCGCGTCCTTGTCCTTGAGATAGCCCGTCTTGCGGCAATAGTCGTTGAGCACCTTGGTCAGCGCGGCCTTGAGCCCCGTCTCGTGTGTGCCGCCCTCGGTGGTGGGGATGTTGTTCACATAAGAGAAGATGTTATCGGCATAGCCGTCGTTGTGCTGCAGCGCAACCTCGACCTGAATCCCGCCCGAGGAGCCGGAGAAATGGATGGGCGGCTGATAGAGCGGCGTTTTGTCGCCGTTGAGGTAGTTGACAAAATCGCTCAAGCCCCCGTTGAACTGATACTCTGCTTTTTTCGGCTGGCCTGCTCTTTCGTCGAGTAGCGTCATCTTCGTGCCGCGGTTGAGATACGCGAGCTCACGAATGCGCTTACTGATGACGTCGTAGCTCATCTCGATGGTTTCAAACACGCGCGCATCCGGCAGGAAGGTCACGCTGGTGCCCTGTCTGCGGGTGCGGCTGACTTCCTCGAGCGGGGCGACGGATTTACCCGATATGATCTTGCCCGTGGCATCCTCTTCGCTGGCAAAACGCATTTGATAGAGTCTGCCGTCGGTTGCGACCTCGACCTCCAGCCACTCGGAGAGCGCGTTGACGACCGATGCGCCAACGCCGTGGAGCCCGCCGGAATAGCCGTAGGAATCGTTGCCGAATTTTCCGCCCGCGTGCAGCTGTGTAAACACGACCTCCACGCCGGAAACGCCCATCTTTTCGTGAATCTGCACGGGGATGCCGCGGCCGTTGTCCACGACCGTGACGGAGTTATTCTTGTGCAGCGTCACGGCGATCTCGTTGGCATAGCCGTTTGCCGCCTCGTCGATGGCGTTGTCGATGATCTCCCAGAGGAGGTGGTGAAGTCCGCGCTGCCCCGTCGAGCCGATGTACATGCCCGGGCGCATGCGCACCGCGTCCAGCCCCTCCATGATCTTTATCTTGTCTACTGTATAATCCGATGCCATGAACTACTCCCATTCTCAAACTAGAATAAATATATCAATTTTGATCTTGTCTACTGTATCATCCGATGCCATGAACTGCTCCTAATCTATAGGAAGAATGATCGATAAAAACACTTGAAAAATGCGCACGGCGGATCAAACGAAGCCTTTCCCGCCGCTAAACGCAAAGAACCCCGGCAAAACGAAGAAAACCGCACTTAACGCGGGTTTTGCCGGTGGATTTTTAACGCCTTGCACCATATCTGGCGCGAAGATGAACATATTATACCACAGTTTGTGGCGCGCAGGAACCCGTCAGGAATCGTAAAACGCGCCTCGCCGAGCAAACAAACGTTTATTTTCGAAAAATTCAAAAAAAACAGGAAAAAATACATGAAAGTGGTGACAAATGGGGAATTGTGGTGTATACTCATCTTAAATCTTGGAGCAGTATATTCAGAATATGTTCCAGAATTTGCTTTTGAATATCAACATCTGCCGGAGGAGGAAAGCGCGTGCTGATCGGTTCGTTTGAACATATGCTGGACGCAAAAGGCCGCGTGTTCATCCCGGCAAAGTGGCGTGAGAGCGTGGGAGACACGCTCATCATCACCCTCGGCCTGCTGGAGACGACGCATGCCGCGTGCCTTTCCGGCATGTCGCTGGATGAATGGGAGCGCTTTTCACAGAAGTTTTCCGCACTTCCGGCGACCGATGCCAAGGGCCAGGCGATCCGAAGAAAGCTCTACTCCATGGCAGCTTCCTGCGAGATCGACAAGCAGGGGCGCATCCTGATTCCGGCGCAGCTGCGCGAGCTCACGGGCTTGACCAAGGACGCGACGCTCATCGGCGTAGATGATCACGTAGAAATCTGGAATCCTGAAACGCTTGCGGCTTATAACGCCGCCTGCGAGGAAAACTATGGCGACGCGCTTGCACACTTAGCGGCGCTCGGCATATGAGTGAATCTTTTTCGCACATACCGGTGCTGCTGAACGAAACGCTTGCGCATCTTTTGCCCGAGCGAGGCGGCATCTTCATCGACGGAACGCTCGGCGGCGGCGGCCATGCCGAAGCAGTTCTCTCCCGCCTGCCGGAGACGGGCAGGCTCATTGGAATTGACAGGGACTGGGAAGCCGTGCACGCGGCGGGGGAACGACTGGCATCGTATGCCGGCCGGTTTACCGCGTTGCACGGCAACTTTTTTGATATGCGGGCGCTTCTTTCTCAAATCGGTATCGACCGGGTTGACGGAATCCTGCTTGATCTTGGCGTATCTTCGCACCAGCTGGATACGCAAGGCCGCGGGTTTTCCTACAAGACGGATGCGCCGCTGGATATGCGTATGGACCAAAACGCTGCTCTTTCCGCGCGGGACGTGGTGAACACCTATCCCGAGGCGGAGCTGGCGCGCATCTTTTTTGCTTACGGCGAGGAGCGCTTTGGCAAAAGAATTGCGGAGCGGATTTGTCGCGCGCGTGAACAATATCCCATCGAGAGCACCTTGGCATTGGCGCAAATCGTGCGCGAAGCGATCCCCGCAAAATACAGAAATGAGCCGCAACATCCCGCGCGGCGGACATTTCAAGCGCTACGCATCGAGGTTAACGACGAGCTTTCCGGCCTGGATCGCGCAGTGGAGACGGCATGCGATCTGTTGCAAAAAGGCGGGAGACTGTGTATAATTACATTTCATTCATTGGAGGATCGCATCGTCAAGCAGGCATTCCGCCGTTTTGAGAATCCCTGCACGTGTCCGCCCTCCGCGCCGATCTGCATTTGCGGCAAGGTGCCAAAGGCGAAGATCCTCACCAGAAAACCGCTGACCGCCTCCCAAGAAGAGGAAGCGCGAAACTCCCGCTCGACCAGCGCAAAGCTCCGCTGCATCGAAAAGATCTAGCGAAAGCCTGCTCTACGGGCGGTAAGGCCGCGCCGGTGAGCGGAAATTTTTGCTTGATTGGAAGGGAATTTTTCATTGGACATCCGCTTCGAAGACGAGAAGAAAAAAGGGCGAACGCCATCGACCAGAATCCATCTGCCCAACCAGGAGGAAGAGGCCGCGCCGGAAGAGCGCGCCCCGCGTACGCGCGCGGGTAAGCGGATCTTCCATGCGCCGGGCGTAAGGGTTGAAAACCCGCAGATTACAACGCTCGGGCGCTTCGGTTTGATCGTGAGCAGCTTTTTGTTTGCGGGCATGGTGCTCTTTACGCTGACCGGTTACGAGCGCATCTCGCGCGCATATGCGGACATCAATGCGCTGAAAAACGAGATCGAATCGACCAAGCTGCGTATTCGTGAGCTGGATGTGCAGATCGAGTGCGCAGTAACCATACAGGATGCGCAGCAGGTTGCGGAAGCATACGGCATGCAGTATCCGGAAAAGAGCCAGTATGTGCGCATCGGGGACGCGCTGCCGTTTGGCAATGTCGCGCCCGCGAGCACAGATACACCGGTTGAAGACACGGCCGCACAGCCGGAAACGACGCCGGACACGACAGACGGATTAGACACTTCGGGCGGGGAGGGACAGCCGCCCGCGGGCGGTTGATCTGACGGAAGGACGATTGACCAATGGCTAAAAAGACGGCTCCCGCGCCGAAGATCAAACGCAAACTCGTGCTCCTGATGGTATTTGCCGGCCTGCTGATACTGCTGCTGGCGCTTCGCCTGACGCAGGTGATGATCGTGCAGGGGCCCGAGCTCAAGGCAAAAGCCGAAGTGCAGTGGACGCGAAGGCAAAATCTCGCGGCGCAGCGCGGCAAGATCATGGATCGAAACGGCCTCGTGCTCGCGCAGAGCGGCACCGCTTATCGCGTGCTGGCAAACCCGCCCGCCATCGCGGCGGACGATCGCGTCCGCATTGCGACCGAGGTTTCGGATATTCTGGGACTGAACTATGATTATGTGATGGAGCGAATTTCGCCAAACCCTGAGACCGGCAAGCTTAGGCTGCAGGTGCAGCTTAAGCGCCAGGTGGAGAGCGCGGTGATCGATCAACTCGAGGCGCTGCAGCTCGGCAGCGGCATCTCCTACTCGACGGACATGAAGCGATACTATCCCTTTGGCGAGCTCTTTACGCAGCTGATCGGCTTTACCGGTATTGAGACGGAAGGGCAGACGGGGATAGAGGCGGAATACAACTCCTATCTAGCGGGCGTCGCAGGGCGCCTCGTGATCGAGGTTGACCGGAAGAACAACCCGCTTTCCTATGGCGAGGAAGACTATCTCGCCCCGACGGAAGGCTACAATATGACTTTGACCGCGGATTCGGTGACCCAGAGCTATCTGGAGAAGTACGTCAAGCAGTGCTATGAGGTCAACCGCGCGAGCACGGTCTCTGGCCTGATTATGGATCCCGGCACAGGCGAGATTCTGGCGGTCTCCACCTATCCTTCCTTCGACCTGAACAGCCCCCCGCGTGATCGGGTTACGGAGCTGATGACCATGTCCCGCGTGCGCATCGCGACGGATGAATACGAAGCGGGGTCGATGTTCGGCATGATCGCCGCGGCCGTTGCGCTCGATACGGGAGCCGCGACGCTGGAGAGCACCTATCGCTGTTCAGGGTCTAAGATCTTCCGTCTGGAGAAAGTGATGTGCTGGAATACGGGCGGCCACGGCAACCAGACGCTCAGCACCGCGCTGAATAACTCCTGCTACCTCGCTATGGCGGAAATGGCGCTCGCAGCCGGCGTTGACAACTATTTTGACTATGTCAATGCATTCGGCTTTGGCGAAAAGACCAACGTGGGCATTCCCAGCGAGGATACCGGCGAGGTCATCCATCGCAAGTATATCCGCGAGAGCGACTTATCGCGCATCTCCTTTGGCGAGAATACCACGACGACGG
>DNFZ01000077.1 GCA_003486785.1 Clostridiales bacterium
CGAGGATACGGCTGGGCGGTTCTGTTCGCGCGTTTTCTGTTGCGCATATTATACCACACACGCCGCGCCTGAAAAACGCGCATCGCCGGAAATTTACATTTCTACTGCATGCGTACCCGTTTAAAACGCTTTTTCACGCTTGCTTCACCAAGTGCTCGCACAAAAAGTATCATTTTGGCTCACAACAGTCGAAAAATACCGCCGGTTGGTGCGCGCGGTCATTGACAGCGCGCACCTGTGTGGCTAAACTGGCTTTATGACACCGCCATATGAACGCGACATCCGCAATCACCTCGCCGAAGCGCTCGGCGGCGCGCTGGGACAAACGCCCGACGCGCATCGCATCCGCTTGCCCGCAAGGTCTGCGCATGCGAGCTTTCGTCCCCCGCAGGGCGCGGACGCGGGCTCGCTCACTGCGATCGATTTTGGTTCGCTCTACGGCGCGCCGCTGGTGAAAGCCGTTCGCGCGGTCAACGGCTGGCTGTTGTTTGATTTTTCCCCCGCGTTCTGTTCCGCTCTGGTGGACGAGATCAATCGTAATCTCCCCGCACCGGACACAAGCGGTGAAACCCATGCCGAGAACCGCATGCGCTCGCTCGCGCGGCACGAAGGATCGGGTTGCCCTGATCTCGCCGCATTTCACCGCGCTTTGATCGAGGCAACGGTTGCGCACAAAAGCCCTACCGCATATCGCAGGGCGGAGCGCGCGGCGCTGGCGCTGTTTTACACGATTGCCCCGCGGGAAAGGCCCGCATTGCTTTCACGCTGCGGCGCGCTTGGCGACGCACTCTGGCGAGTGCTATCCTGCTCCCGCTGACAAACACCTCTTTTCCCCGTTTGCCAACGATCTTGCTATTTCGCCGATGAAACCAAAGAAGATTTCTCGACGAACCTGCCTATCAGCAGGGTTATTTTCACATAAAGGAGACAAATTCAATGAAACTGACCTGGTATGGACACTCCTGCTTTCTGCTCACCGCCGAGAGCGGCTACTCGATTCTGACCGACCCTTGTGACCAGGAGACGGGCTATGAGCTGCATGACCTCACCTGCGATGCGGTGAGCATCAGCCACGAGCACCATGACCACAACTGCCTCGCCATCGTCGCGGGTACGCCGACGATTCTGCGCGCCGCGGGAGAACACCTTGCGGGCGAAATCCCCGTCACGGGCTATACGAGCTATCATGACGACGCAGCGGGCGCGCATCGCGGAAAAAATATCGTGTTTCTCTACCAAATCGACGGCTTAAAGCTGCTGCACCTCGGCGACCTTGGGCATATGCTCTCCGACGAGACTATCCGGGAAATCGGGGATGTCGATGTTCTGCTGGCGCCCATCGGCGGTGTGTACACCATCAACGCAAAGACGGCGACGGAACTGGCCGACCGACTGCATGCAAAGGTGCTCATACCCATGCACTATAAAACACCCGCGCTGCATTTCAATATCGAGGGTCTTGAGCCGTTGCTCGCCGCAAATGCAACCCGGCGCGTCCACCATCTTAACGCAAACACCGCATCGCTCTCGCGCGAAACGCTTGGGGATCGGCGCCTGTTGATTCTCGACTATAAGCGCTGATTGCCGCGTTACCGCCGCGCAACATGCTCTTTCGCATCCTGCCCGCGGGGATCTCCCTGCGGGTTTGCTGTTTGCCCCCATTCATCGGTCGATTCATGCATTCTTTGCCGAGAGCAAGCGTTCTCTTGCGTCGAACCCGCAACCGAAGCGTCATAAGAATTAACGATCTGTAAACTCGCAATATCTGGTTTTGTCAAGACTTGTTTGCCCCCAGATATGGTGGTATGCTGAAGATGCGCCTGAGACAGGCGCCTTGTCTTCTGCCTGGTAAAGAGTCGCTTTTCACGAATTGCAGCGTTTTTTCAGCAGGAGCGATATTGATTTAGGGGTGGGATATCTTATGGCATTGGGCGGTATCAACGAAAACGCGATCCAGGTGCTCGAAAAGCGCTATCTGGCAAAGGACGAAACAGGCCGGGTCACGGAGGATGTGGAGGGCTTGTTTCGGCGCGTTGCGCACGCAGTAGCCAAAGCGGACGCGATCTACGATCCGCAGGCGGACGTTGGCGCGGTTGCGGATTCGTTTTACGCGCTGATGACCTCGCTTCGCTTTTTGCCGAATTCTCCAACGCTGATGAACGCGGGCCGTCCGCTGGGCCAGCTCTCGGCTTGCTTTGTCCTGCCCGTTGGAGACAGCATGGAGGAGATCTTCGAGGCGGTAAAGAACGCGGCGCTGATCCACAAATCCGGCGGCGGTACTGGCTTCTCTTTCTCCCGCCTGCGGCAAAAGGGCGCGACCGTGCGCTCAACGGGCGGCGTGGCGAGCGGGCCTGTGAGCTTCATGCGCGTGTTCAACGTCGCCACCGAAGCAGTCAAGCAGGGCGGCACGCGGCGCGGGGCCAACATGGGCATTCTGCGTGTGGATCATCCGGACATCCTCGAATTTATCCGCTGCAAGAGCGACACCGCGGACATCAACAACTTCAACATCTCCGTGGGACTCACGGAGGCGTTTATGCGCGCCGTAGAGACACAGAGCTCCTATGTTCTCATCGACCCCAAGACAAAGCAAGCCGTCTCCCAGCTCAACGCCCGCGCGGTGTTTGACGAGATCGTGGACGCGGCCTGGGCGACGGGCGAACCGGGAATCGTATTCTTAGACCGGCTCAACCGCGACAACGTCGTCCCCTCCGTCGGCGAAATAGAGAGCACGAACCCCTGCGGCGNNTCGAGAGCACCAATCCCTGCGGCGAGCAGCCGCTGCTGCCGTTTGAGAGCTGTAACCTCGGCTCCATCGACCTTGTTGCACTTCTGAAAAACGAAAACGACACGGTCAAGCTCGATTTTGATCTATTAGAGGCCACGGTTGTGGAAGCCGTGCATTTTCTGGACAACGTGATCGACGTGAACAACTATCCGCTCGAGCGCATCGCCGAGATGACCAGGAACACACGAAAGATCGGCCTTGGCGTGATGGGCTTTGCGGACGCGCTGCTCGCGCTCGGCATCCCCTACGATTCCGACGAGGGCGTCGCGTTCGGCGAAAAGGTGATGTCGTTTATCCAGGCCACGGGGCACAACGCCAGCCGCCGCCTCGCAAAGACGCGCGGCGCGTTCCCGCTCTTTGGCGAAAGCACATTAAAGGACGGCGAACCTATCCGCAACGCCACGGTGACCACCATCGCGCCAACCGGCACGCTCTCGATCATCGCGGGCTGTTCTTCCGGCGTAGAGCCGGTGTTCGGCTACGTGTATATTCGCAATGTCATGGACGGCACGCAGATGGTCGAAGTCAACCCGCTGCTCATGGAAAAGCTGCGAGCGCTTGATCTGCACAGCGAGGAGATGCTCCGGCGCATCGCAGCCGAAGGCACCATTGCGCACATCGCGGAGATCCCCGAAGACGTGCGCCGGGTTTTCGTCTCAGCGCACGATATTTCGCCCGAGGCGCATGTGCGCATGCAGGCTGCCTTCCAGCGGCACACGGACAACGCGGTCTCCAAAACGGTCAACTTCTCCAACGGCGCCACGCACGACGATGTTTACGCGGTCTACCTGCTGGCGTATCGCGAGGGGCTCAAGGGCGTAACCATCTATCGCGACGGCAGCAGAGCCGGACAGGTGCTCAATATCGGCAGGGTCAACGACGGCAAGCGCGATTCCGACAAGCCGCAGCTCGACGCGCCGCTGCCGGAGAATTACGGAAAGATCGAGCCGCGCCCGCGCCCGCCTGTGACCCGCGGCTTTACGGAAAAGATGAACATCGGCTGCGGTACGCTCTATGTGACCGTCAACTACGACGAAAACGGCATCTGCGAGGTGTTTACGAGCACCGGCAAGGCGGGCGGCTGCCCCAGCCAGAGCGAGGCCACAGCAAGACTCGCTTCCATCGCGCTGCGCAGTGGCATCTCTATGAGCGAGGTGTATGATCAGCTCAAGGGCATCCGCTGCCCGTCTACCATCCGTCAGAAGAACATGAGCTGCACCTCCTGTCCGGATGCGATCGCACGCGTGCTGCTCAAGGTCAGCAAATACATCGATCACAATGCGGACTATGCCACGCCGGACGCGCAGGCAAAAACGAAGGCGGCGGAGCCCGCGCCCGCGCCGCAGAACGGCGAAGTGCCGTTCATAGCCGATGAAGCGAATGCGCACGCCAGCGCCGCCGACCTGCATGTTTGCCCGGAATGCGGCGGCAAGGTCGAGCATGAGGGCGGCTGCGTCGTCTGCCGCGGGTGTGGATTTAGCAGATGCGGCTGAGTCGCATGCCGGCGCTTACCGGCGCGCAGAAGCAAGAGAACCCGAAATGCGGACGATATAAGATCGATTTTTCTCGCATAGGGATGGGAGGAAAACCGGAATGCGAACATTGATACTGACAGGGCCCGATCATGAGGGGCAGCATGCTGTTGCGCGCGCGCTAAAGCAGTCTCTCGCGGCAAGCGGAGACGGCGCGTTGATCCTCGGCGCGCTTGCGCTGCTTGGCCCGCACCCTTCGCTTTCACAGATGCGCGCGCTGGAGCAAGAGGCGCTGCCGCAACCGCGCGGCTTTGCGTTTCTCTCGGCGGGCGGCTCTTTTTTGCGGGATAACAAGCGAAGATCGCTCGTCTACGAAGTAAACGCGCGCTATGCCGAGCGCTTGCAGACACTGCTGCTGGAAGGCGAGTTTGACGCGGTTTTGTGCTTGCATAGATACGCTGCCGAGGCGGTGTCCTATCTGCGGCGCATTGTTTCGTTCTCCGCGCGCTGTTGCTATGTCTCCTGCGATTTTGCGTGCGTACCATTTTTAGAAGAAACCGCTTTGGATCATTATTTCATCGCGGACGAAAGCTTTGCGGATGCCTATCAAAAGCGTGGAATCCCGGCCAACAAGATCGTGCCTGTCGGCATCCCGTTGCCGGTCGACTGGTTTAGCGGGCAGGAAAAGGCGGATGCGCGCGCGCTGCTGAATCTGCCACAGGGAATGCCCTGCTATTTTATCCTTAATGCCGAAGACCCGGAGTCCGCCGTGGATGCGCTGCTGGATCGCTTCTCTGGCGATTCCGGCCGCGTTTGTGTAGTCGCACCCGACGGCGCGCCGCCGAGGAGTCCGTTTGTCGCGCGTTATGCCGGGGATATCCGCGTGGCGGTTCTTGCGCCGGAAGATCGCCTGCATCTCTACCGCGCCGCTTGCGATGTTCTGCTCACCGCGCCTTTCGGTGCGGTATCCGCGGCAGCCGCCGTATCAGGCGTTCCGCTCGTGCATCTGCCCACGAGCAACGCTTTTGAAGCGCAGACCGCCCGCTTTTTTTCCGAACGCGGCATGAGTCTTGCGGCGGAAACGTATGCATCCGCAGCGGCCCTTGCGCTTGGGTTGGCGAAGGATGCAGCAAATCGGGAGCGCATGTACGCTGCGCAGCAAAACGCCTGTGTTGCGGATGCCTCTCAACGCATCGTCACTTTTTTGCATGAGGGACGGTGTTAATGTCAACCCAAATCCAGCGTGCCAATCGCTCAACGACATAACTTGCCTTCTTCAAACTATTTTTTGCGTAAAAACCACATAATCTGCTATACTGATGTCGATCGCGCGAACACGCGCGCGGCATCTTTTTTTCTCCGGGGGAACTGCCCGAATGAAACAAGCCCTGCGCCGAGAGCTCACCAATATCGTTTTTTTGATCCTGATTGTCGCCGCCGCGTTGGTGATCTTTTTGCTTTCCCGCACGGGAGGCGAAAGCTCCGTGCCCAAAGTCGCACAGACCGCAACCGCAACAGACACGCCCGCGCCTGCCGAGGCAACCGCTACACAACCCGCCTCACGTGGTGTGCCGGAGTCCGTGTTTCAAACCTTTCTAGCAACGAGCGACGTGTTTTCGGCCAAGCAGGATCGCAGAGATGCGCGCGTTTATGTGCTGACGTATGGCAAGTCCCCTTCGATTGCGGCACATCTACGCTATGAGGTGCTCGGCGGCTCTGTCTCCTCTGTCGAACTCACATGCCCCCTGCCCGTGAAGTACAAGGATAAGGGCAAGACCAGCATTGAGGCATATCTCTACGAAACATCGCAGGAACAGGAGCGCGCGCTGTCCGGTGCGGTGCGGGTCTTGCTCAGCGAAGTGTTACCCGCTAGCTGCGCGGATGACGCGCTGCAGCGCTCCACCGTTCGCTACTGGGCGGAGCAGGCAATGCTTCTTGCAAAGATCGGAGACGATTTTGAAGACACGCTGCACGGGTATCGATTCCTGGCCTATCGAAAGCAGGGCGAGGATGCGCAGGAGTTGGTCTGCGTGCTGTATTTAGCGTAATTGTTTCACTTCTTTGTGTTCTTGAAATTCATTTAAGCGATAAAAATGAAGCGCACTCTGCTGCAGAGCGCGCTTTTGTATATATCCTATATTGTTCAGCTGTCCGGCGGGCGAGCCTTGCTCCCCCGTTCTTTTTCAGGATGCCGCCTTGAGGATGCTTGCAGCTCCCCGGCGCAGTGCCTCCTTGTTGAGCGCGACCAGACCCGCCTTTGCGCCGGTAAAGAGATGCACGAGCATCTGCTCCACCGTTTTTGCATGCAGGCATTGCGTCACCTCGATGTAGGCGCCCAGCATGACCATGTTTGCGATGCGAGGGTTGCCCAGCTCCTGGGCTATGTCCAGACACGGCACATAAAACGCCGTGATATCACGCCTGCTCGCTTGTATTTCGATGATGCTGCTGTTGACAAACGCCAGACCGCCGCTGACCAGCTGCGGCTCAAAGCGTAAAAGCGAGGGCTTGTTCATGACGATGATCTCGGTCGGCTCCAGCACGAGCGGGGATATGATCGGCTCACTGCTGAGCAGCACGGAGCAATTCGCCGTGCCGCCGCGCACCTCCGGCCCGTAGCTCGGCAGCCAGTTGACGCTCAATCCCTCCTGCATGCCCGCCTCGGCGAGCATCTTGCCCATCGCCATTATGCCCTGTCCGCCAAATCCCGAAAGAATGATTTCGTGCGTCATTGTGTTGCCTCCTTTTGTTCCGCCTTGTCTGCATACACCCCCAGCGGGTAGCAGGGAACCAGGTTTTCCTTGAGCCAGCTCACCGCCTCCACGGGCGAGAGCCCCCAGTTTGTGGGGCAGGTGGAGAGCAGCTCAACCATCGTAAAGCCCGCTCCCGCAAGCTGCAGCGTAAACGCCTTTTTGATCGCACGCTTCGCTTTCGCGATGCTCGCGGGGTCTGCCACCATCACGCGCTCGGCATAGACGCAGCCGTCCAGCGTTGCAAGCATCTCCGCCATGCGAATGGGCGAGCCGTGCGTCTCCTTTTGCCGCCCCTGCGGCGACGTTGTCGATTTCTGTCCCAGCAGCGTCGTTGGCGCCATCTGGCCGCCCGTCATGCCGTATATGGCGTTGTTGGCAAAGATAGCGGTGATCTTCTCCCCGCGCATCGCGGCGTGGACGATCTCTGCGGTGCCGATGGCGGCGAGGTCGCCGTCTCCCTGATAGGTAAACACCGCAAGGTTCGGATGCACGCGCTTGATGCCGGTCGCGACCGCGGGCGCGCGCCCGTGCGCCGCCTGCTGCATGTCGCAGGCAAAATAGTTGTAGGCAAACGCGGAGCAGCCCACGGATGCCACGCCGATAGTGGAGCCGATGATATCCAGCTCCTCGAGCACCTCCGCCACGAGCTTATGAATCACGCCATGCGTGCAGCCGGGGCAAAAATGCATCTCCGTTTCGGTTAAACCCCTGGAACGCTGATAGACAACTGCCATGGCCTTACGCCCCTTCCAGCGCGCCCTGCGCCGCGTTCGCCAGCTCTGCCGGTGTGGGAAATGTGCCGCCGCCGGTTCCGAAAAAGTGCACGCGTTTCGAGCCGCCCAGCGCGATCTTCACATCGTCGATCATCTGCCCCATGCTCATCTCCGCGCAGAGCACGGCTTTCACGCCCGCGCGGTTTGCGCAGGCATAGAGCGCCTTTTCGGGAAACGGCCAGAGCGAAACGGGGCGAAACACGCCGGCTTTGATGCCCGCATCGCGCAGGCGAAGCGCGGCAGCCTGGCAGATGCGCGCCGTCGTGCCGTAGGCGACAAACAGCACCTCTGCATCATCGGTCAAATACTCTTCAAACCGAATCTCGCGCTGCGAGATGAGCTCGTGCTTTTGCTGCAATCGGTGGTTGTGCTCCGTGCAGTCCTTAGGGTCGATGAAGAGCGAGCTGATGATGTTGTGCGCCCGCTTGCCCTTTGTGCCGTCGGTCGCCCAGCTCTTATCGGGCAGCTTGCGCGGCACCGGCTGTTTCCACTCGACTGCTTCCATCATCTGTCCGATCATGCCATCGGCTACGATCAGCACGGGGATGCGGTAGAGGTCCGCAATGTCAAACGCCTCCTGCGTGAGGTCGGTCATCTCCTGAATCGTCGCGGGTGCTAACACAACGGTTCGATAGTCCCCGTTACCGCCGCCGCGCGTTGCCTGAAAATAGTCCGACTGCGCGGGCGCGATGCTGCCAAGTCCGGGGCCGCCGCGCATCATGTTCACAATGACGACGGGCAGCTCCGCGCCGGCCATGTAGGAGATACCCTCCTGCTTGAGGCTGATGCCGGGGGAGGATGAGGACGTCATGACCCTTGCCCCGCACCCCGCCGCGCCATACGCCATGTTGATGGCGGCAACCTCGCTCTCGGCCTGCACAAACACGCCGCCGTGCTCCGGCATGTGGCGCGAGAAATATTCGGGAATCTCGTTCTGCGGGGTGATCGGGTAGCCGAAGAAATACCGGCAACCCGCGCGGATCGCGGCCTCCGCTACCGCTTCGTTGCCCTTCCAGAGTTCCTTTGCCATGCCTTCAGCCCCTTTCCACGGTGATCACGCTATCGGGGCACATGCGCGCGCAGCTCGCGCAGCCGGTGCATTCGTCCATGCGCTCGACCGTTGCGGGATGGTAGCCCTTCGCGTTTGTTTCGGCGCGCATCACGATGATGTGCCTGGGGCAAACGGAAAGACAGAGCTCGCAGCCCTTGCAGCGCTCTTCCAGAAACGTGACATGACCAGCCAACCGGATCACCTCATATACTTTCTATGTGTTCGTCTTTTGGATGCTCTATCGATATCAACGCAAATGTCAGGCTATAACTCCCACGGTTTCTTCATATACAGCTGCTCTATCGATATAAACGCATACGTCAGACTATAATTCCCACGGTTTTTTCATATACAGCTGCATCGGAAAAAGCTGATCGTTCGGCAGCTCCAGCGTTTCCAAAAACCGCTCTTCAAATGTGTGATACTTTACGGGGATGCCCGTGCTGTTTGACAATGCCTCGATCAGCTCCGCGCCGCGGCGTATATCATGCGTGGTAGTTTGATCGCCAAGATGGGTGTTGTTCACGAGTCCCGTGACAAGCAGCCGCGAACTGTACTCGATTTGCCGCAGATATACCTCAGCTTTGTGCGGGGTGCCTGTTTCCGGGCGGTTGAAGTTTACCACGCATAGTAGCTCGTACTCGATGGTTTGAATCTTCTGCGAAAATCGGCCGAGTACCTGCGCGCCTGCCGCATCCCCGCCTACATCCATGATGCCGCAAACGCCGCGCTCCAGCAGCGCATAGACTTCCGGATTGATGGCGGGCAGATCCGAATCCGCGCCTTTGGACGCGATCAGTCGAATACCCCTCTTTGTCAACTCCGCTCTGCGCTCACGCGAGCAGAAATAGGGGTTCACGATGTCGAGATCCGCCAGCGACACCAGGCTTCCCGCCTGCGCGAGGCGAAAGGCAAGGTTTACAGCAAACTCCGTCTTTCCGCTGCCATAGTGGCCTGTGACGATAATCAAATGATTGCGCATGCTCTATCTCTCTGCCGCATCGTGCTTTGTCCGATCAATACTCCAGCGCTTGCTCCTGCCCCGATAATACGCGCATCGCTGCCTCGCAAAGCGCGCGCTGCTCGTCCTCGCCGGGCATGATCACGATCTCGGCGATAAACTTCGTTCGCTCGATGATCCAGTCCGTAAACATCAAATCGTGCGCAAATCCGCCGGTGAGGATGATCGCCTGCACATCGCCTTTGAGTGCGGCGGCGCATGCGCCGATCTCTTTTGCGGTCTGATATGCCATGCCTTCATAGACAAGGCGCGCCTTCCCGTCCCCGCTCCGCGCCCTGCGGCTGATCTCTTTTCCATCGTCCGTTCCAAGATATCCCATCAGCCCGCCGGTCGTGTTGAGCTTTCTGAGCAGCGATGCAGCGGAAAGCTGCTCTTGTTCCATCAAACGCAGGGTGGCGTTTGTCGGCAGTCCACCGCAGCGTTGCGCGCTATAAGGGCCGTCTCCGCCGAGCCCGTCGTTGACGTCGATCACGCGACCTTTCTCATGCGCGCCAACGGTTGCGCCGCCGCCTATGTGCGCGACGATGAGATTCACCTCGTCATATCGAAGCCCGCGCTCGAAGCAGTATCTGTGCGCCTTTGCCTTCTGATTCAGCGCGTGAAACACAGATGCCCGGCTGATATCCGGATGGCCGGAAAGCCGGGCAAGGTTGCACAGCTCGTCTGTGACAACCGGGTCTGCAATATATGCCGGGATGCCGTATGTCTTCCCGATCGAGCTTGCAAGCATCGCCCCCATGTTGGACGCATGCTCGCCGAACTTGCTGCTTGAAAGATCCGTGAGCATGCGCGCGTTGACCGCATACACGCCGCCCGGTACGGGGCGCAGCATTCCGCCGCGGCCAATGACGGCATCCAGCGATTGCATCTCAATGCCATGCGCTGCAAGCACTGTAAGAATCGTATCCATGCGAAACGCCAGCGCGCCCGCGGGGTTCACGCTGTAAATGATCGCGCTGCCGTTGTGCTCGATGGTTTCGTCAAACAGCGGCGTCCCGCGCTCATAAACGGCGAGCTTCGTCGTGGAGGAGCCTGGATTGATTGCGAGGATTCGTAGATTCATCCCTGCCTGTGTCCTTTCCTGACCGGAGTTTTGGTTAGGCTTAAGAGATATGCATGCCCTGTAAAAAACGCAATACGAAAGCTTGTGTCGTAGGATGTATAATCATCTGATACGACATCATACTACTAAATCGGTCATATGATGTCAAGCCAAAACGGGCGCTTGAACTTGTAAGACGAAAATATATGATGTATGATGTTTGCAAATCATTTTGCGCGGCAATCGGTTCTCCTATTTTGCGATACATCGATTCCAAACATCATCAAAAAGAGAAGGTGTTTTTTATGTCCGGCGACAACAGAAGCCTCTCGGAGCGCACGGCAACCGAGCTGTATAACATGATCGTGCTGCAAAAGAAGTTTTCGGCAGGCGAAAAGCTGCCCAACGAAACCGAGCTTGCCCAAAGCCTCGGCGTGAGCCGCACAACACTGCGCGAGGCGGTGCACTATCTCATCGCGCAGGGTATATTGAGCGTTCAGCGCGGGCGCGGCACGTTTATCAGCGAGGACATGTCCATGTTTCATAAGTACGACATGGGTGCGCTGAGCCACGCGCGGCTCGCGGACATGTATGAAATCCGCCTGATGTTTGAGCCGCAATGCATGATGCTCGCCTGCTTTCGCGCGACCGAAGATGAGCTGGAAGGCATTTTCGAGCAGGCAAAGCTCGTGGAGGAGCTGGTGCGCACAGACGGGAACTGGCCGGACGAGGACCAGCGCTTTCACGAAATGATCGCCGCGGCTTCGCACAACGAGTTCATCATCCGCATGTTCCCCATCATCAACGCCGCGGTCAACGAAGCCATGGAGATGACCGACAACATTGAAGATTTGAAGAACATCGTCATCTACGACCACCGCGACATGGTCAGTTTCCTTCGCCTGCGCGATGGCGCGGGGGCAAAGAGCGCCATGAGCATCCATATCCGCCACGTGATCAACACCCTTGGGCTAAATACCGGAGAACTATAGTCGGTATCTATTCTACTGCGAATAGCAAGCAGAACCGCCGCCTGCACCACGCAGGCAGCGGTTTTTTTCGCGTTTTGTTACAATGCAACGAATCCATCGTCATATTCCAAGCGCTTTCGTATCCGTCCGAGACAGTCGTGATTTGACTGATTGTTTTTACCACGCAGGGTATATTTTTCCGCATAAGATTTACCAGCATTTCAAACAGCAAATTTTGTGTG
>DNFZ01000042.1 GCA_003486785.1 Clostridiales bacterium
GTAATATCGCTTCTCTCCATGATGAACAGCCTGTATTGCGAATCGTAGAGACAATAAGAACGGCGAACCGCGCATTTGCGGCCCGCCGCTATCATGAGGGCAAGGGGCGAGGGCGCGCCCCAGTCGATTCCTCCTACAACCATCCGTTTTTTGATAGATACCAGAGAGGCGCTGCGCTCTCCACTTATACCATCAGCTCGCAAATCGCATTGGAGAACGCGACCGGGTCTTCGATGGGCAATCCTTCGATGAGCAGCGCCTGATCGTAGAGCAGGTTTGCGTATTTTGCAACCCGCGCATCGTCCGCGCCGAGTTTTGCAAGCACCGTGAACACTGGGTGCGCGGGGTTGATCTCCAGCACGCGCTCAGCCTTGACCGTTCCGTCGGACGCCGGCATGCTTGAAAGTACCTTCTCCATCTCGATGGAAAGCGGGCCGTCGCTGGTCAGGCACACGGGCGAGCTCTTGAGCCGGTCGCTGAGGCGAACGTCCTTGACCTTGCCGGATAGGGACGATTTCAGCGCCGCGAGAATGTCCTTGTTCTCCTCCTGCGCGCGCTCCTGCGCCTGTTTCTCCTCATCCGAAACGAGATTGAGATCGGCATCGGAGACGGACTTGAAGGTCTTCTCCATATAGGTGCCGAGCATGCGCACGGCAAACTCATCCACATCGTCCGTCATGCAGAGGATGTCGTAACCCTGATCACGCACGCGCTCGGTCTGCGGCAGCTTCATGGCGCGCTCAACCGTCTCCGCCGAGACGTAATAGATGTGCTTCTGGTCTTCCTTCATCGCTTCCACATATTCTTTGAGCGAGACGAGCTTGTTCTCTGCCGCGCTGTGATAGAGCACGAGGTCGGAGAGGAAATCTTTGTTCATGCCATAGTCGCTGTATAGGCCGTACTTGATCGGCAGCTTAAAGCTCTTGTAGAACTGCTCATATTTCTCGCGGTCGTTGTCCATGAGTTTTTTAAGCTCCGTCTTGATCCGCTTTTTGAGCGTGACGGCGATGGTCTTGAGCTGGCGGTCGTGCTGCAAGAGCTCGCGCGAGATATTCAGCGAAAGATCGCTGCTGTCCACAAGCCCGCTGACAAAGCCGAAGTAGTCGGGCAGCAGATCTGCGCATTTTTCCATGATCAGTACGCCGCTGGAATAGAGCTGCAAGCCGCGCTGATACTCTTTGGCGTAGAAGTCGTACGGCGGATTTTTGGGGATATACAGCAGTGCGTCATAGTTCACCACGCCCTCGCCGCTGAAATGGATGGTGAGCAGCGGGTCTTCATAATCGTGAAACTTGCTTTTGTAAAACGCATGATAGTCCGTCTCCGTGAGCTCGCTCTTGACCTTCTTCCAGATCGGAATCATGCTATTGAGCGTTTCGTCCTCCGTGACGGTCTCCGTATCGCCCGGATCTCCGTTCTTTGCGCGCGTATGCGAGGACTCCATGCGGATCGGATAGCGGATATAGTCCGAATACTGCTTGACGAGCTGGGAGATTGTGTGCTGGCTTAAGAAGCGGTCATACTGCTCGTCTTCCGTGTTCGGTTTAATCTCCAGCGTGATGATGGTGCCGCACTCCGGTTTCTCCGCCTTGGTGATGGTATAGCCGTCGCGTCCCGCGCTCTGCCAGAGCCACGCTTCATCGCTGCCATAGGCGCGAGAGAGCACTTTCACATTCTCCGCAACCATAAACGAGGAGTAGAAGCCAACGCCAAACTGGCCGATGATATCCACCGCATCGCTGACGTCATGCTCTTTCTTGAATGCAAGCGTGCCGCTCTTGGCGATGGTGCCGAGGTTCTCGTCGAGTTCTTCCTTCGTCATGCCGACGCCATTGTCCGAGATGGTCAGGATGCGATTGTCCTTGTCAGCCGTGATGCGGATCTCAAAATCCTCGCGGCTTTTTCCGACCTTGTCGTCCGTCAGCGAGAGAAAATAGAGCTTATCGATCGCGTCGCTGGCGTTGCTGATGAGCTCACGCAAAAAGATCTCCTTGTGCGTATAGATGGAGTCGATCATCAGGTCGAGAATGCGCCGCGATTCCGCCTTGAACTGTTTTTTTGCCATGAGAGTGCGCCTCCGTAATCCAATGAGAATTGTGTTAGCACTCATAAACAACGAGTGCTAATTAAGAATACTACGACAGGCGCCTGTTTTCAAGCGCGGACACACGCTTCCACAATATTTTCACATTTTTGCTCTCGTAGGATGAGAATGAAACAGATGTGATTCAGCAATGTTTTCACAATTTTTCGGGATATTTTTGCGGGGGGGTATGCGGGCGGATGGTATCCGCCCGCGTCGCCAACCAAAAATCCTAATCGTACCATCCGCCCGCGCTCCATCGCTCTTTCCGGCGCAACTTAAAAAGGAGCCGGCATTTCTGACGGCTCCCAAGATCGTGTGAAGCTACGCGTTCGCCGCCGCGGGAGTTTCCGGAGAAACCTCCTTCAGGAGTTGCATAAACTCCTCGCCGGTGATGGTCTCGCGCTCCAGCAGGTGCGCCGCGAGCTTGTGCAGCAGCGACTCGTTGTCCTTCAATATCTGCCGCGCCCGCTGATGCGCGCGCTCCACGATGGCGATAACCTCCGCGTCCACACGCGCCGCTGTATCCGAAGAGCAGGTCATCGCGCCTTCCTGCGCAAGGTAGGGATTGCTGTTGCACTCCAGCGCCACCATGCCAAAAGCTTCGCTCATGCCGTAGCGCACAACCATTGCGCGGGCGATGCGCGTTGCCTGCTCGATGTCGTTGCTCGCGCCAGTGGTGATGGTGCCAAAAACGGTCTCTTCCGCGGCTCTGCCGCCTGTGAGGGTGGCGATCTTGTTCTCCGCCTCTTCCCTGGTCATGAGATAGTGTTCGCTTTCGTCCACCTGCATGGTGTAGCCCAGCGCGCCGCTTGTGCGCGGCACGATGGTGATCTTGTGCACGGGCGCGCTCTCGGTCTGCTTGGCGGCGACCAGCGCGTGGCCGATCTCGTGATACGCCACGATGCGCTTTTCCTTGGGCGAGATGACAGCGTTCTTTCGCGCGTAGCCCGCAATGACCACCTCCACGCTCTCCTCAAGATCCGCCTGTTCAACGGTATCTCGCTGCATGCGCACGGCGCGCAGAGCGGCCTCGTTGATAATGTTGGCTAAGTCAGCGCCCGAGGCGCCGCTGGTTGCGCGGGCGATTGCCTCGAAGTCCACTTGATCGGAAATCTTCACGCCGCGGGCATGGACACGGAGGATGTCCGTGCGTCCCTTGAGGTCCGGCAGCTCCACATGGATGCGCCGGTCAAAGCGGCCGGGGCGCAGGAGCGCCGCATCGAGGGAATCCGGCCGGTTGGTCGCGGCGAGGATGACGACGCCCTTGCGCGCATCGAAGCCGTCCATTTCGGTGAGCAGCTGGTTGAGCGTTTGTTCCCGCTCGTCGTTGCCGCCCAGCGCGTTGTCGCGCCGCTTGCCGATGGTATCGATCTCGTCGATAAACACGATACAGGGCGCTTTTTGCTCCGCCTGAGAGAAGAGATCGCGCACCTTGGCTGCGCCCATGCCGACGAACATCTCGACAAACGCGGAGCCGGATATGCTGAAAAACGGCACATTCGCCTCGCCCGCAACGGCCTTTGCCAGCAGCGTCTTGCCCGTGCCCGGAGGGCCGACAAGCAGAGCGCCTTTGGGCAGCTTTGCGCCGATCTCGGCGTAGCGGCCGGGGTTGTGGAGAAAGTCTACTATCTCAAGCAACGCTTCTTTTGCCTCATCCTGCCCTGCGACGTCGCCAAAGCTTTTCCCCGTCTGCGCCTCAACGTAGATCTTGGCGTTGGCTTTGCCAAGCGAGAGCGCGTTGCCCATGCCGCCGGGAATGCCGCCCTGCATGCGCTTCATCAGAAACTGCCCAAGGCCGACGAAGATCAGGATTGGCAACATCCAGCTGATCAAAAAACTCATCAACGGCGAAGCCTGGGTGGGGATGCTTGCGGTGAATGCTACGCCTGCTTCGTCAAGGCGGTTTACGAGCGAATCGTCCGGCCAGATGCCGGT
>DNFZ01000248.1 GCA_003486785.1 Clostridiales bacterium
AGGGCTCGCTGCTCGTCGTCGACGCCAGCCAGGGCGTCGAGGCGCAGACGCTGGCCAACGCGTATCACGCGATCGAGGTCAATCACGAGATCATCCCGGTCCTGAACAAGATCGATCTTCCCTCCGCCGATGCCGAGCGCGTCTGCCGCGAGATCGAGGACGTGGTGGGCATCGACACGTCCGAAGCCGTCATGGTCTCGGCCAAGACCGGCCTCGGCATCGACGACCTGCTCGAGGCCATGGTCAAGCGCCTGCCGGCACCGACCGGCGATCGCGAGGCGCCGCTCCAGGCGCTGCTGGTCGACAGCTGGTACGATCCCTATCTCGGCGTGGTCACCCTGGTGCGCGTCAAGCACGGCGTCCTGCGCCGGGGCATGAAGATCCGCATGATGGCGGCGGCCGCGGCCTACGACCTCGACAAGGTCGGCGTGTTCGCGCCCAAGGCCACCGACGTGGCGGAGCTCGGACCGGGCGAGATCGGCTTCATCATCGCCGGCATCAAGACCATCGCCGACTGCAAGGTGGGCGACACCATCACCGATGATCGGAAGCCCGCTTCCGAGATGCTGGCGGGCTTCAAGCCTTCGGTGCCGGTGGTGTTCTGCGGGCTGTTCCCGGTGGACGCGGCGGACTTTGAAAAACTGCGCGAAAGCATCGCCAAATTGCGGCTGAACGATGCCAGCTTCAGCTTTGAAATGGAAAGCTCCGCCGCGCTCGGTTTCGGTTTCCGCTGCGGGTTCCTTGGGTTGTTGCACCTTGAAATCATTCAGGAACGCCTGACCCGCGAATACGACCTCGACCTGATCACCACCGCGCCATCGGTGGTTTACCGCATCCACCTTGGCCATACCAAGACCGAGGATGCCAAGACCATCGACATTCACAACCCCGCCGATTGGCCCGACGTGAACCGCATCGACGTGATCGAGGAACCGTGGATCAAGGCGGTGATCTACACGCCGGACGAATACCTCGGCAGCATCCTGAAACTGTGTCAGGATCGGCGCGGCATCCAGACCGAACTCACATACGTTGGTGGCCGCGCGCAGGTGACGTATGAATTGCCGCTCAACGAAGTGGTTTTTGACTTTTACGACCGGCTGAAATCAATTTCGCGAGGCTATGCCTCCTTCGATTACGAACAGATCGGCACGCGCGAAGGCGATCTGGTGAAGATGAACATCCTCGTCAATGGAGAGCCCGTCGACGCGCTATCGCTGATCGTCCACCGCCACGTCGCCGAAGAACGCGGGCGCGGGATGTGCGAACGCCTGAAAGACCTGATCCCGCGCCACCTGTTCAAAATTCCGATTCAGGCGGCCATCGGCGGCAAGATCATCGCGCGCGAAACCGTTCGCGCCGTGCGCAAAGACGTGCTCGCCAAATGCTACGGCGGCGACATTACGCGCAAAAAGAAGCTGCTCGAGAAGCAAAAAGAGGGCAAGAAGCGCATGCGCCAGGTCGGGAGCGTCTCGCTGCCGAGCGATGCGTTCATGAGCGTTCTGCGCATCAACTGACGATGGCCGGCATCTATGTGCATATCCCGTTCTGCCTGAGAAAGTGCGCCTATTGCGACTTTGTCTCGTTTGCCTGCGGCAGCGTGCCGGAGGCGTATGTGGATGCGCTGCTCACGGAAATAAAGCTCGTATCACGCGGCGGGGACTATCCTGCCGCGTTTGATACGGTGTTTTTCGGCGGAGGTACGCCCTCGCTTCTATCGGGCGAGCAAATGCAGCGCATCATGAAGTCGCTGGAGACGCAGTTCGACATCCGCGCGGACGCGGAGCGCTCGATGGAATGCAACCCCGGCACGACGACGCCGGAAAAGCTCGCAGCGTATCGCGCGGCGGGGATTGACCGCCTCTCGATCGGGCTGCAGAGCACGCATGACGGGCTACTGAACAGCATAGGCAGGATTCATACCTTTGATCAGTTTCTCGATACGCTCCAAAGCGCGCGAAATGCGGGCTTTACCAACATCAATGTGGATCTGATGCATGGACTGCCAACACAGACCCTGAAGCAGTATCAGGATTCGCTCAAGACCGTTTGTGATCTAGGTGTCCAGCATGTTTCTGCATACTCGCTGATTCTGGAGGAGGAAACTCCGCTGTATGAGCGCGTGCATGGCGGCGAGGCCGCCCTTTTGGAGGAAGAGCTGGTGGCGGACATGCAGGACGCGGGCATTGAGCTTCTGGAAGCGCGTGGCTATCATCGCTATGAGATCAGCAACTTTGCGCAGAAAGGTTTTGCTTGCCGCCACAATCTCAACTACTGGCACAACGGAGAATACTTGGGGTTTGGCATTGCGGCGCATGCTGCGGTTCGGCAAGGGCGCTGGACGCGGTTTGCCAACGTCGCAACGCTGGAAGAGTACGAGCGGCTGCTGCATCGCGGCAAACGCCCGCTGGCGGAGACGCTGCGCCTGACGCCCAGAGACGAGATGTTTGAGTGCGTTATGCTGGGTCTCCGGCTCACGCAGGGCGTGGATCGCGCGGCTTTTCTGGCGCGCTTTGGGCTAGACGTGGTTGAGGCGTACCCGGATGCGATGGATCGCCTGCGCGCGCGCGGATGGGCGCTTGAAAGCGACGTGTACTTCGCGCTCACCCGCAAGGGGCTGGATCTGCAAAACGAAGCGCTGGGCTTTTTTATGCGTTGAAGCGCAGTTTGATTCTTATTGAAATAGAATGCACGTATCGCGCGCGAATCCTGCAAGAGAGTGGCGCCAGGGGGGATTTCACTGGAATGTCACATTTATGATACAGCACTTACTTGACACCTACGCTCGTAGGTGCTAAATTTTTGTCAGGGGTTAGCACTCGATAAAATAGAGTGCTAATAACGAATCATCCGGCAATCTCGCGCTGTCGTTTTTCCAACGCCGGAGACAGGTTTTTATTAGAGAGGAGGCGGCGGCGCATGGAACTGGATGCCAGAAAACTCGGCATTCTCAAAGCGATTATCGACGAGTATATCATGTCCGCCTCTCCGGTCGGTTCGCGCGCCATCAGCAAGCACGAGCAGTTCAATCTCTCCAGCGCGACCATACGAAACGAGATGGCGGACCTTGAGGAGCTCGGCTATTTAGAGCAGCCGCATACGTCCGCAGGGCGCGTGCCTTCGGATAAGGCATATCGGCTTTATGTCGATCAAATGATGCAGAAAGCTGCGCTGACGGATGACGAGATAAGGATCATCCGTGCACACATGAGCGCAAAGCTCGACGAGGTCGAGTCCGTCATGAAGCATACCGCGCAGGCGCTCTCCGCCGTGACGAACTATACCGCCATGGCGTTGCCGCCGATGCTCGCCTCCAATAGATTGCGCCATATCCAGCTGGTTCCGCTGCGTGAAGGGCGCGCGCTCGTGGTCATTGTAACCACAGCGGGCTTTGCGCGGGATGCGATCATCCGCGTGCCGGAGGATATCCGCTCCGACGAGCTCGAGCGTATCTCGCATATTCTGACCCAGCGCTTCTATGACTGCCGCATGGATCAGATCAGCGAATGTATCGCGCGGGAGATGAGCGGTGAAATCTACGAGCGGCGCGCATTCCTCTGCTCGGTGGTTGAAGCCATCGAGAAGAAAATGGAGCCGGACTCGCCGAATGTGCAGCTATCGGGCGCGACAAACATGCTGCATTATCCCGAGTATGCGGATATGAACAAGGCGAAGTCCTTTCTCGCTGCCGTTGAGGGCAGGAGCATGCTCTATGAGATGCTCAAGCGCGCGAGCAAGCTGGAGTTTACTATTACCATCGGAAACGAAAATCCGGACGAGATGTTTAAGGACTGCAGCATCGTGACCGCAACTTACCAGATCGGCGAGGAGCCGCTTGGCTCGTTTGGCATCATCGGCCCTACGCGCATGAACTACGGCAAGGTGATCTCCGTGCTCGAGTACATGCGCAGGAGCCTTTCGGAAATGCTGACAAACGATCTAGATGAATAAAGGCGGACGAGAGTAAGCTTAGCCCGCCGAGAACGAACAAGGAGACTGGAACATTGACGAAGAAGACCAACCAAAACGAACCAGAGAAGACTGTCCCGAAGACGGAGGAGGCAAGCCCCGTTTCTACTGAAGAATCGGTCGTGACCGAGTCTGCTTCCGAACAGGAATCGTATACCCTGACCGCCGAGGAGTTTGCCGCGGCTAAGGCGCACATAGAAGCCATCACCAAGGAGAAGGATGAGACGGTCAACCTCCTGCAGCGCATTCAGGCCGACTTTGACAATTTTCGCCGCAGAAACGCGAGCGTACGGCTCGACAGCTACGAAGAGGGCAAGCGCGACACGGTCAAAGAGCTCTTGCCCGCGCTGGACAACCTTGAGCGCGCGCTGGAGAGCATACCCGCGGAGAACGCGGTTTGGCGTGAAGGAATCGAAATGGTATACCGGCAGATGCTCGATTCGCTCAAAAAGCTTGGGCTGGAAGAGGTGGAGAGCGACTGTGTTTTCGATCCCGCCAAGCATGAGGCAGTCATGCGTGAGAAAGTGGAGGGCAAGGAGAGCGGCGAGATCGTCGTGGTCTTCCAAAAGGGGTATCGCATGGGGGGTCGCATCATCCGCCATTGCATGGTAAAGGTTGCGGAGTAAAACGACGCGTTGCTTTTCCAGGGACTGGAAATAAGATTATATAGAATATAGAAAACTTGAAATATAGAAATATTTGGAATATAGAAATACTTGGAGGATACAAACTATGGGCAAAATCATCGGCATCGACCTTGGCACCACCAA
>DNFZ01000009.1 GCA_003486785.1 Clostridiales bacterium
AGCAGGAGTCCATCGCCTTTTCGTGGGAGTTTCTCACAAGTCCCGCTTGGCTCGATATCGATCCCGCGCTGCTGTTTTTCACATGCTTCGAAGGGGACGAGAATGCCCCGCGCGATACGGTTGCGCATGATTGCTGGGTCAACGAAGGCGTTGATCCCAGCCATATCGTGTTTTTACCGAAAAAAAACAACTGGTGGGGACCCGCCGGATTGACCGGCCCCTGCGGCCCTGACACGGAGATCTTCTACGACACCGGCAAAGCCCCCTGCGGGCCGGATTGCAAAGCCGGATGCGACTGCGGCAAGTACCTTGAGATCTGGAACAATGTATTCATGGAATACAACAAGACCGCAGATGGCGCTTTTGAACCGCTCGCGCAGAAGAACGTCGATACCGGCATGGGGCTCGACCGCACCGTCGCGACGCTGCAAGGCGTCAACAGCGTGTATGATACAGATGCGTTTACCGGGATTATCGCGAGCATCGCGCAGCTTTCCGGCAAGCAGTACGGTCAGAGCGAAGAGGTCACGCGGATGTTTCGCATTATCGCAGACCACATCCGCTGCGCGACATTTATGCTGGGCGACCAGCGCGGTATTACGCCGAGCAATGTCGATCAGGGCTATATCCTCCGCCGCCTGATCCGCCGCGCGATTCGTTTTGCGATGCAGCTTGGCATTCCGGAAGGCAGCCTGACAAAGGTGTCCGAGGCGGTCATCGCGCAGTACGGCGCGTTTTATCAAGAGTTGACCGCAAACCGCACAAAAATCCTCGAGGAACTGACCCGTGAGGAGCAGAGATTTGAAAACGCGCTTAAGAAAGGCATCCGCGAGTTTGAGCGCCTTGTCGGTTCGCTCAGCGGCAGCGAGATCGACGGCGTGAGCGCGTTCCACCTCTACGATACGTTCGGTTTCCCGATCGAGCTGACGCAGGAGCTCGCCGCCGAGCGCAATCTTCGCGTGGATACCGCCGGATTCGACCAGGCGTTTAAGGCGCATCAGGAACTCTCCCATGCCGGCGCGGAGCAGCGTTTTCAGGGCGGGTTAGCCGATCATACGGAAGATACGACGCGCCTGCACACCGCAACGCATCTGCTGCAGGCAGCGCTTCGCAAGGTTTTGGGCAGCGATGAGGTCGCGCAGAAAGGCAGCAACATCACCGCTGAACGCTTGCGTTTCGATTTCAGCTTCCCGCGTAAACTCACGCCAGAAGAGATCGCCGCCGTTTCGGCATATGTAAACGAAGCCATAGCGGCAGACGTCGCTATCACCTGCGAGGAGATGACCGTTGACGAGGCGAAAGAGAGTGGCGCAATCGGTTTGTTTGAAAGCAAATACGGCTCCAAGGTAAAGGTGTATACTGTGCCTGGCTTCAGCCGCGAAATCTGCGGCGGGCCACATGTTGCGCGCACCTCAGAGCTCGGACGGTTTGAAATTAAAAAGGAGGAGGCGTCGAGCGCTGGCGTTCGTCGCATCAAAGCGGTATTGATCCATGCGTGATTGGTACGTTTACGATTGGGATTTACAAGGCCTGCCCGCCCGGTTTCACGTGGATATGAACTACGTGGAAGCGTTTGATACGCTCGGAGATTTCACGACGCTCCTCTATGTGTCGTGTTATCCTAAGAAAGCGGAGGCGGCATCCTTCTCCCCGCGCGAAAAACGATTGTTAGAGGGCGTGAGCCGCGAATGCCTGCGCATCCTTGGCGAACAATGTGCATTTGTTGGCTTTATCGACATTCTTGCGCACCGCAGATACTATTTCTATACACCGGATGCGCGGCTGCTGGTTCCGCTCATGGCATATTGCGCGGAAGAGGACGGCTTGCGGCTGGAATCCTTTAAAACAGAGGAACCCAATCGACAAACCTATTATCATCTACTCGTGCCAGACAGCGCGAAACGGCAGTCGGTCGATAACGCAGCGTACATCGAGTCCCTCCGCTTGCGTGGAGACGACAATGAGGCGTATCGCCGTGTGAACCTGCATTTTTATTTTCCAAGCGCAACCGGGCGCACGCTCTTTTCCGAGAGCGCGAAAACGTTGGGTTTCGCCATCGGAAAAACGGACTATATCCCTGAGCGCGAGCCATCATACTACATCGTTTTGCATGCCGTCAGCCCGCTGGAACACGAAGCGGTCACGGAACTGACCACCAAGGCGATCTACGCGGCAGCGACATACGGCGGCGTGATGGAACACTTCGACTCCGCTTTTATCCAGCGAAGAGGCATATTCGGTTGATTTTTTGGCAAGCAAAAGCCGGGGTTTCGCCCGGCTCTTCTTTTTCTCGTATTGATTTGCAACTTCATATCTCTTTTTATCGGCTACTTTCCCACACAAAACCGCTCGAAGATGCGATCGATCACCTTTGCGTCCACGTCGGTTCCCGTGATGGAGCCCAAGTGATGCAGTGCGTTTTTCACGTCCGTCGCGGCACAGTCGAGTTCGTCTGACATGGCTGCGTCGCGCAGCGCCGTGTGTGCGAACTCCAGAGCGCGGATGTGCCGCTCGTTTGTTATCGTCGCGCCATCCGCACGTTCGGGCGCAGCCAGCGCGAGGATTTCCTTTTTCAGCGCATCCAGCCCATCGCCCGTCTTCGCGCTCACAAGGATCGCTTCCCCCTCATAATCGCAAGCCAGCGGAAGATCGCTTTTGTTGAGCACGATGATTCTCGTGCTGTCCTGCGTCTCGCGAAAAAGTGTTTCGTCCTGTTCCGTCATAGATACAGACGCGTCCAGCACGAGACAGACCACGTCCGCCCGCCGAAATGCGTCGCGCGCGCGATCCACTCCAATCTTCTCTGCTTCGTCGTTTGCCTCTCGGATACCCGCTGTGTCGATGAGGCGCACGGGCACACCGTCGAAACTTATTCTTTCGTCGATCACGCCCCGCGTGGTTCCGGCAGTCGCAGT
>DNFZ01000052.1 GCA_003486785.1 Clostridiales bacterium
GCCGAACGCCGACGCTTTGTTCCGGCAGCTTTAATTCATTATAGACGCTTGGACGGAAAAATGAAAGCATGAATTATTTGGATTACCTCTTTACGTAATAAACAAAAGCGGGTATGATGGTATGACAAACTAGGAAACGAGGTGCACTTAGCAATGTCATTCGCACTTTTTGCCGATTCTACAGCAAATTTAACGGAAGCGGAATACAACGCAAGCAACGTTGAGGTTGTATCACTTACGTTATCCCTCAATGACGAAGAGGTGGTTTGCTATCAACCCGGCGTGGTGTTCGACAGCGAGGCGTTTTTTAAGCGCATGCGCGAGGAGAGCACGCTGGTGATGAAAACTTCGATGATCAATACGGCAACTTTTTTGAGCGCGTTTGAGCCGCATCTGGCCGCGGGGAAAGACCTGCTCTATCTGGGCATGTCCGGCGGCATCAGCGGCACCTGCGGGGCGGGTAAGATCGCGGCGGAGATACTGCAAAAGAAATATCCCGCGCAAAAGGTGCTCGTGGTGGATACGCTCACCGCCGTCTCCGGCGAGGGCATGATCCTGCGCGAGGCGGTGAAGCTGCGCCAAAACGGCGCGAGCGTGGAGGAAGTTGCCGCGCACGCAGAGCGCAGAAGCCATGAGATTCGCTCCTACATCATGGTAGACGACCTGAACTTCCTCAAGCGCGGCGGACGCATCTCCGGCAGCGCGGCGCTTGCGGGCAGCATTATGCACCTTAAGCCCGTGCTTAAGGGCGACGCGGAGGGAAAACTCGTACTCGACCTGAAGATTCTCGGGCGCAAGAAGGCGATCAAGGCGCTGCTGGATCAGTTTGTGCAATTCCATGTAGCAAGCGAGGAAAACAGGCACGTCGGGCTGGCGCACACCGGATGCGAGGACGAAGCGCATCTGCTCGCGGCGGACATCACCGAACGCTATCCGGACGTGACCATCTCGGTGGACTGCTTTGAGCCCTGCACGTCGTCGCACGTAGGCCCGGGCGCGATCGGGCTGTTCTTCTTCTAATTTGCCGGTACCAGAGTGTGCTTCTAAAAGCACGGTGGCACAGATCNNAAAAATCCACTCGGCCTGCACGCACGCATTTTAGAAACACACTCAATAAACGCAGCAAACGGAAATCATACTACCAAAATGAACGAATCGGCGAGGCGCCTTGGGATGGGAGCTTCGCCGGTTTTTTTGCGCGTTGGTTTGCTCAGGCGAGGGCGTTGCAGGAGAAGCCAGCGACACAACGCCCGCAAAAAATCAGCCTGCGGGCACTGCAATGTGCGTAAACTATCTGGCAGAATCCGCATAACGCCGCCGATACAGCGCATAGAGGCGCGGGCGGTTGTATCGCTGGGCGATGATGCACGGCAGGTTGACGATGAGCGCATACAGCAGCATGATCCAGATCACAAACGGCGGGGCAAACAGGCCGAACACCCAAAACGGCAGAATGCCAAGCCAGTGAATGAGTTCGCCGCGGGAGGTTTCGATCAGAAACCTGCGCAGGTTTTCCTCCGAATAATCCGAGAGGTTTCGTTTCCTATAGCTGCGCTTTTGAAACACGCCGCCGCCGTCCGGCAAAAGATGCTTCCAGCTGCGTATGTGAAACACGCGCTCATAGATGCGCCCCTCGCGCTCGAACGGATGCGTGCGCCAGAGGAAGCGATCGGGTTCAAAAAGACGATCCGGCAGATACAGGCAAAGATACGCAAGCACCAGGGGTGCGGTTGCCCAGATGGCGAAAAATAGAAATATCGTGACGGGCGCGCTGAAAAAGAAAACTTGCATGCGCTAGCGCTCGAGCTCAATGGCTCGTCCTTTCCATTTAACTTTTCCGCGGAACAGGCGAATCGCCAGAGACTGGAGAAACACGGCGAGAAAAACTGACAACGGGGCAGGATAGAACACGAATGCGAGCGGATGAAACCGCCCGATGCGCCTGCCAAGCACAGACAGCGCGGCCACCCAAAGCAAATAACACGTGCCGTAAAGCCAGACAAGCGAGTGTCCGGTGAAGAGGGATATCGCCAGATGCAGCGCGGCGGAGGCGAGGGAAGCGAGAAACAGCGTCACCAACAGAAACAGCCAAACAGGAGTCTTCGCAGCGCCGGTAGCGAGATTTTTTACAAACCCAAGCCAGAGTTCGGCAAACCCGCCGGGATACATCCGATAGGCGACGTCAGCATCGCCCACAAACACGCGAAAGGGAATATTCGCGCCGCGGAGAATGCCGGCGAGCGCCATATCCTCCACTACGGCGGTCTTTACAGTCTCATGCCCGCCGATTGCGGCGTAGTCCGCACGGGAGATCGCGATGACAGGCCCGAACATGCCGAAGTTGACCGGACGCGGCAGAGCGGAGCCGATCGCGCCGATATGTACCAGATTGAACACGAGCGCGCAGGATTCATAGCATCGCTGCGTCGTGTGCCAGGGCTGCACGGAGATGGTGCCGTGCGCAGCATGCGCGCCGGCGATCCGCCTTAAGCCGTCCGGAGAGAGGCGCACGTCCGCGTCCAGAAACACAAACGAATCGCCAGCAGCGGCTTTTGCGCCTGCTTGACACGCCCAGCATTTGCCAACCCAGTTTTCGGGTTTGTCGCCTGGCGAAATCACGCGCACGCCGAATGAGCGCGCGACTGCCTCCGTATCATCCTCCGACGCATCGTTGACGACGATGATTTCGTGCGGCGGAAACGACTGCGCCTTGAGGTCTGCAAGCAACAGCGGAAGCGTCTTTGCTTCGTTGCGCGCGGGGATGATGACAGAGACTTTGATCGACGCGTTTGTTTTCGCGCGGGGCAAATCAGGAATCCGCCAAAACAGCAAAACGGCTGCGGCAAACCCCGCGAGCAGGACAGACAGCTCGAACCAAAACACAATCATGTAAATCGTTTCCGTTTGTTCACGTGCTTGACGGCCTGATCGGCGGCAAGCTTGCCCGTGATGATGGAAACGGGAAGCCCCGCCGGGCTAAACGTCCACATACCGCACTGCAGCACGTCCGGCACGCCCGTTTCGGTCGCTTTTGCGATACTTGCGAACTTATGCACGGCGGGCATGGGGTGATTGGTATGCGCCCAGCCGGTGATGGCGCCGTGGCGCGCGCCCGTCTCCCGCTCGATGGTCATGGGCGTGGAGCAGAGGGCAAACGCCGCGCGCTGCGGCACGCCGGGCAGTATGCTTTGATCCAGCACGCGCAGCATCGTCTTCTCGGCCAGCGCTTTGAGCTTTGGATACACGCCCATATCGGAAAAGTGCTTGGTCAAATCATAATCAAACAACGTGCTCACGATAAAGCCCGCCTTCCCTGCCGGGGCAAGGGAGCGATCCCGCAGCACAGGCACGGAGATCTCATAGGTCGTTTTTTCCAGGTAATCAACGACCCAGCGCTCCAGTGCATCGATGCCTTCATTCGACGCCTCGCGCCAGCTTGGCAGAGAAGAAAGCCCTGTGGTCAGCGGGGTATAGAACGCATGCGTTCCGCAGGCGGCGTCCGCTTGTTCCGGCGAAAAATCCGTGCCGAGAAACAGCGTCAGGATAGAATCCATGCCATGGCTGCGCTGGGCAAGCGCTTTTTTCTCGGCGATTGGGGCGGGAAGCGGTTCGCCAAGCGCGCGATAATACGCCATCTGATCCGCCGCCCAGATGAGCTGACGATAACGGATCTCGCTTCCGTCTGCGAGGATTGCCGTGTGCGCACCGGGCAGAACGCCAACCACCTCGCTGCCGGTGCGGATCGTGCCGCCATGCGAGACGATATAATCCGATAGCCGCGCGGGCAGGATTCCCGTTCCGCCGACAGGGTAGCGATAGTCGAGATACAGCCCGAAATAGCTCAGCGCAAAGAATGTCGGCGTTTCGGCAAAGAAATGCTGACAGATCATGTCGATGAGTTTCTGGCTCTGCGTGAACTTGCGCAGATACTGCTGCACAGGTTGATCGAGCTTGCCTGCTTTTTTGATGTTGACGGAGTATTTCAACAGCCATGGCAGAAGCGTTTGGGTCAGGTACTTGGGGTCTTTGAGCTCGCTTTCCAGAAAAAGCGGATTTTCGATGCCGTAGAGCACGTCCATATACCGCATAACTTTGACGACCTCGCTTATGATAGCGTCGATCGCGCCCGCCTCCTGCGGAAAGAAAGACTTGTACAAATCTGCGTATTCCGCGAGACTTTCTTCGCCCGAAAGCCGTACGCTGCGATTGCCGA
>DNFZ01000123.1:0-2259 GCA_003486785.1 Clostridiales bacterium
CGTCACGTTACGTCGCTGCAATATGACAGCATCGGCGTCGGTGCCGGGTTCAAGGCGGAGACAAATCGTCTTCGTACGGACAAACTGATACCGTCGAACATGGAGATTGTAGCGTGGGCCGCAGGTGCATCGCCGCTGCATCCGAAGCGCCACATTATTCCGGGTGACCGGCAGTCGCCAAAGAACGCGGATTTCTATGCGAACATCAAGGCGCAGGCGTGGTGGAATTTGCGCCGCAGGTTTGAACTGACACACAAAGCGGTTACAACCGGCATCATTGATGATCCGGATGAATTGATTTCCCTTGACGGCAGTCTGGCGATGCTGCACGAAATCGTGAACGAGCTATCGCAGCCCACCTACGCCACGAACAGTGCGGGCAAGCTGGTAATCAATAAAAAGCCTGACGGAGGGCGGTCGCCAAATCTGGCTGACGCTATCGTTATGGCGTATTGGCCGATTACGAAGGCCAAATTTATGGCTTGACCGATACGGCAGGGGTGGTATGGTTGGGAAAATGATGGAGGGTTAAAATGGCAATGCAGGGGCACACGAAAAAGAAGATTAAGATTCCAACGCTTATCGGCTCACGCCAGTTTCAGGCGGGCGTTTCCGATTTCCGCGCAGGCAAGCCGCTTGATGCGTCTTTTGTCGATTGCGTCCGCGCGGTGTCTGGAATTCTCGTTTATGAGGCATACGAGCGCGGCCGCCAGTTCGCGGCGACAATCCAGGCAGATGTGCCCGTCAAGATTGGTCGCGAGGTGCCGCTCGAAGTTCAGATCGCATATCGTGACGCGCGGCAGCGCGGGGATGTTCTTTGATGCCAACGATGAGCGAAAAACTGGACATACTCCACAGCTTCAATTGCGCCGGACTGGTTTTCCCGCGCATCACCACAGATTTCCTGTGCATGTATGACGAATATATGGCCAAGGCAACGGCCCACGGCGTCACGCCGGAAGAGGCTAGGGCGAGGCTTGATTTCTGGATGAATGAGCAGAAGTCAAGCCTAACGATGACGACAGCCGACGCGTTGCGTTTGGCTTTGCGGGATTGTGTCCGAAATAGTTAGCCATATTTCTGACTTGACGCAACACGTAAAAAACGGATAGCGTTATGGAGTTGTGGCGGCGTGGAAGGACACGCACTGTATGGAGGTCTGGCTCGGCGCAACGAACCATCCAGAGGCGACCTCATTGCGAACGGTTGACGCCCCTGCGAGTATCTGGAAACCAGAAGCTGGTATCAATCCCAACCCAACAACATTAAAACCGCGTCAGAAATGGCGCGGTTTTTTTTGTGCTTGGGGCGCATTTTTATGTTGACGGCATATCCGGACGGCGGTAGGGTTAGGTTATGAAAAACGCACATGTAGCGGAAGCAGAGGGAAAAGAGAACGAAAATGACAGGCTTCGATCACAGGGTCGAAATCTCTCCCGGCCATTGCTGGCTTCACCAAGACTCCAGCAAAAACTATGGCGTAGGCTCTTGCACCATCCACTTCTACTGCATCGGCGAAAAAGGAGCTGTGCAGTTTGTTCTCGGCACCGACTGGTTTCCAGAAGCTGCCCGGCAGCATCTTTCAAAGTTCCCTCCAAGCCGCGAGCCGAAGCCGCGCGCGTGGGACTTAAGCTATCACAGCCGGGAGCCCCGTTATGAAGGACAGTCTCTTGCTTATGAAAACTGTTCAATCCTCAACGGCCCTTGCTACTCCGACGGCAGCGCCCTTATGGCAGAGGAATGGCTCGAGGGCTTTCTAAACGGCGGCACGGAATGGCTTTGGCCAAAGCTGGAAGAATACTACCTCTCCGTTTTCGAGAACGGATCCTATCCTGACGTAACACCAGTTATTCTTCCAAATCCCGCCGAAGGCCAGCTACAGCAAAGCGAAGGAGATACAAATGCCACTCGCACTGACATACGACGAAGTGAAGGCCCTTGAACCTTGCAGCGATAGCTGGGGCCGCGTGTCCAAGCTGCTCGGCGGCAAGACGGGATGGAACGGCAAGCGTATAGACGCAGCAACCGCTCGCGCTGCGGGTTGCTCGCTCGATGACCTCGTTTGGGTCGCGTCCGCCGTGGCGCGTTCCGATGCGGATGTTGAGCGTCGCCTGCGGCTTTGGATGGCCGATTGCGCTGCCCGCGTACTCCACATTTACGAGATGTTGGAAACATCTGACGCGCCGCGAAACGCGATCATCGCGGCACGGGCATTCGCGCGCGGAGAGATTGACAACGCCGCATGGGCCGCCGCAAGGG
>DNFZ01000123.1:2278-4322 GCA_003486785.1 Clostridiales bacterium
GGGACGCCGCAGAGACTTGGCAGCTTGACCGGCTCGTAGAGCGGCTTTCTGAAATCGAGCCGGAAGATTGGCCGCTGCCCGAAGCGGAGGGCAAGTAATGGACCTCGACACCCTCATAGATCGAGTGCGCGGGCTGGACGGGCCTGATCGGGAAGTGGATGCGCTTGTTGACGCCACCCTTAGGATTGGCGGCAAGGGTATGCGCGAAAAAGCGCCTTGGGCATGGAAGAACTTCCCGGTTTGGCATCCATCGAAACAGCGCGGCATGTGCGAGGTCGCACACAGCGACGGCACCGGCGGGCTTTGCTGGAGCAGCCACCCGTTCACCTCCTCCATCGACGCTGTGGTCGCTCTGATTGAGCGGGAGTTGCCGGAAGGCTGCTGGCGCGTCGATGACGATTGCAACAACGAAAGAACATATGCGGTCGCGACTGTTGGCACCCACCGTGCAGCAGAGGTTGATGCCGTCTACGGCGAGACCGCACCCCTCGCCCTCCTTCTCGCCTTCCTCACCGCCATGAAGGAGAAGTGACAATGACCGACCTCACAAAAAACATGCATGAAACCATCGCCTCGCATTTTGGCCTCGGCTCCTCCACTCGCGGAATGACGATGGACGAAGCCAACAAGGGCCGCTCGGAAGCGGAAGCGAGGGCGGAACGGGCTGCCAAGCTAAAGGTCCGCTGCAAGCAAGGCGAGGTGTTCGGCGGCGCGTCTCACGAAAAGCGCGTGTTCCGTGAGAGCCGTGAGCAGTATCAGGCCGCTATGGCCTCTGCGAAAGAAGCGCTTCTTGATGCCGAAATCGACCCGGATGCAATCGAAGACTTCAACAATCTGACAGCGGATATGGACGCGCATTGGCGCTGCGATCCGAGAGCGGAGGACTGAGATATGGCGACTAAGGGAAATAACTACTGGATCGTCACAGCCTTCTCGTTCGCAGAGCACGGCTCGTATGCCCTTGCGAAAAAGGAAAGCGAGCGACTGGCCGAGAAGTGCCCCGACAAGACGTTCAAGATCATTCGGTGCAAGCGCACGGTCGAGAAGGATGCCAGCAGCGCAGAGTACACCCGAGAGATGGGGGCGCGACACGCCGCTACCATGGAGGAAGTGCGGGAGGTGTTGGGAAGCCTGATGGCCCGCGTCGGTGTTGACCGCCTTTGGGAGCAACAGAGGCAGGGCTTCGGTGGCGGCTCGGTGCCGGAAATGTATGATGCCGGGCTAGTGCCAGATGAATTTCTGCGCGCCCGCGCCCTCCTCGCAAAGCTGGAGGGAGAGTGATGAGCACGCGCGAGCGCAAGTATCGCTACATCCACAGTTTCGGACAGCACGCGGGTGCAGACGCGGTGAGGGTGCTTTACGCGCGCTACGGTCTAGACATGCTTTCCGATGCACAGTTGGCCGAGGTCGTCTCTGACCTTACCCAGCAGTGGCGGTTCCAGCAAAGAATGAACCGAAGAAACCGCCTTCGGGCCAAGACGGGAGGTGTGTGATGCCCGATTCCGCCCTCGACCTTACAAACGTCGATGCAGACAGCGCCTACCACAACTGGCTTGAGGCCAGCAGCATTCCACACACCGACGAACGCGAGCAGGCGTTCCGTGAAGGATGGCGCATCCTGTCCGATTTCATCGCCGGACCCGAGCAAAAGGAAGTGGACTGGTCCGTGGTCTGTGAGGCGGTCGGCGACGCAACGGACATCGACGGTATAGGTCCGGGGGCGCTGGAAACGGCGTTCGCGACCTGCGGGCTTCTGGTTGTTCACAAGGGGAATGCCAATGGATAACGGCAACACACCGGAGGAATACGAGATGGACGATGAGCCCATCGCAACGTCATCCCTCACAATCGGCATCCCGCTCGGGATCGTTTTGTTTATCGCAATCATAGCTGCGCTGGCTGTGTTTTAGCGCCGATTGAACATCGTCCGCTCACAAACTAAACTAGGCCACAAATCAACCGGAGCCCGATAAATGGCGCAGAATACTAGCAAGACTGTTACCGGCGGCGCTTGGACGTCAGCTTACCGATGCTGACGTTACCG
>DNFZ01000235.1 GCA_003486785.1 Clostridiales bacterium
ATCCAGCTGCGAAATCTGGAGCTGGTGCTTGGGCTGCCGATCATCGACCGCACGATGCTGATTCTCGATATCTTCGCCCAGCGCGCGCAGTCCCGCGAGGGAAAATTGCAGGTCGAGCTTGCGCAGCTGAAATATCGCCTGCCGAGATTGCTTGGCATGGGTAAGGTGCTTTCGCGCCAGGGCGCCTCCGGCGTAGGCATGCGCGGTCCCGGCGAAAAAAAGCTGGAAATCGACCGCCGCAGAATTCGCAGACGCGTGTTTGAACTGGAGCAGGAGCTCGCGGAGATCGAAAAACAGCGTGGATTACGCAGAGCCAAACGCGCTGCAAACCCGATTCCCGTCGTAGCGCTCGTGGGCTACACCAACGCGGGTAAATCGACGCTGCTCAATCTGCTCTCCGGCGCGGACGCGCTGGCGGAGGACAAGCTCTTTGCCACGCTTGATCCCATCGTGCGAAAAATCACCCTGCCAAACGGCTCGGAATGCCTGCTGAGCGACACGGTCGGCTTTATCAACAAACTACCGCACGATCTGGTCAACGCGTTTCGCTCCACGCTCGACGAGGTGAACGACGCGGATCTCGTGCTTCATGTGGTGGACAGCTCCAGTGACTATTACGAAGCGCAGATGCGCGTGGTTGAGGATGTATTGACCTCGTTAGGCGCGATCGATACACCGCGTATCGACGTTTTCAACAAGATCGACAAGCCCGAAGCCAAGCCGAAAAACGGCGGAATCGCCATCAGCGCGGCAAGCGGAGAAGGTATTGACGCGCTTCTGCACGCGATCGAGGAAGCGCTTGCCAAGACGCAGGTCAAGCTGGATGTGGTCGTGCCGTATGACAAGCACGGCGCCATGCAGATGATCCGCCAGAATGCGACCATCCTCGCGGAATCGCATGAAGAGGACGGCACGCACCTGACGCTTTTGCTCAACGAGAGCGAAACCTGGCGCATAAAAAAGGCGATTACCGGGCAAGGCGCAGAAGCGACAGAGGCAACGGACGACTAACAGAATCAACACAAGCAACACAAAAGCCGCCCGAGCAGTTGGGCGGCTTTGATGCTACAAGTAGATTAATTTATACGTTATGGGTTTTCAAAGTCGGCGGGTGCAAGTTCCTGCGTCACGAACGAAGCAAGCGCACATGCTTCCCCTACGTCAGCCTTAAGCTCGTCACTCAGGGACGAAACCTATTCCTTATAATCTTCCCACGTCTTCATTGCAACATCTCCAAAAAATTTACAAAAACGCGTGTGGTTGCGCGTCGCTGGGCATGCGCCAGTCTCCGCGGGGGGAGAGGGCGACGTTGCCGATGCGGGGCCCGTCGGGAATGCAGTTTCGCTTGAACTGCTGGGCGAAGAAACGGCGGATGAAGAGAGAATACCATTTCTCGATCGTCGCGTCGTCATAGTCTCCGTCAAACGCATATTTCGCGAGGCGAATGATCTTGCTCTTGCCCGCGCCGCGGCGAAGCATATGATAGAGGAAGAAATCGTGCAGTTCATATGGGCCCACGAGCTCCTCCGTCACCTGCGCGATCTCGCCGTCCTTTGGCGGCAGCAGCTCCGGGCTCACGGGCGTATCGACGATATCGAGCAGCACCTCTCTGAGCGCATCGCCGGACTTGCTTGCGAAATAGCGCAGCATGGCGCGGATCAGCGTCTTCGGCACGTCCGCATTCACGCCGTAGTTGGACATATGGTCGCCATTGAACGTCGCAAACCCAAGCGCGAGCTCGCTCAGATCTCCCGTGCCGATGACAAGGCCGCCGTGCATGTTGGCCAGATCCATAAGCACCTGCGTGCGCTCACGCGCCTGTGCGTTTTCGTATGCCGCGTCGTGAACATCCATCGAGTGCCCGATGTCTTCCAGGTGTTTTTTCACGCTCTCGCCGATGTTGATCTCGCGCATGGAGATGCCAATCGCGTTGCAGAGCTTCTCGGCATTTGCGCGCGTGCGGGGGCTGGTGCCAAAGCAGGGCATCGTCACCGCGACGACATCCTCTGCCGGACGCTTGAGCAGAGCCAGCGCTTCTTTGCTCACGATCAGCGCAAGGGTGGAATCCACGCCGCCGGAAACGCCGATGAGCAGCTTCTTTGCGCCGGTGTGCTTGATGCGCTGGGCAAGGCCGTGGCTCTGAATCGCGAGCACCTGGTCAAACCGCTCCGCTGCGCTCGCGCTCGTATCCGGGATAAACGGCGTTTTCCAAAACACGCGCGTGAGCTTTGTTTCTGCAACATCCATCGAAAACGGAATGCGCACGATGTCCGTATTGTCAAAGAGCTTTCTTGCAAAGCGCCTGCGCTCGCGGGAGAGAAACTCCACATCCACCTCGCTTGTGCAATAGCCCGCGCCAAATGGCGCAGCATCCGCAAGCATGGTGCCGTTTTCGCAGATCATATCGTGGCCGGAGAAGACCACATCCGTAGTGCTCTCGCCCGCGCCCGCGCTGCAAAACACATAGGCGGAGTTGGTGCGGGAGCTCTGGCTCTTCACGAGCATGCGGCGATAGTCCACCTTCGTCACCGCCTCGTCGCTTGCGCTGAGGTTGAGCAGGATGCTCGCGCCGCAATCCGCCAGCAGGGTAGACGGCGGAACGGCAGCCCAGAGGTCTTCGCAGATCTCCACGCCGACGGCAAAGAGCGGCATCTCGCGGCAGCAGAACACGAGGCGGTTGCCAAACGGCGCTTTTTGCCCGAAGAGCTCCATCTCCTCGATGGTCTCAAGCGCTGCGGCATAGGTGCGCTTTTCGTAAAATTCGCCGTAGTTTCCTAGGTGCGTTTTGGGAATCACGCCCAGCACGCGCCCGTTTTGCACGAC
>DNFZ01000189.1 GCA_003486785.1 Clostridiales bacterium
TGTGCCTCTTCGGTGGAAGCGCCGATGTGCGGCGTGCTGCTCACGCGCGGGTGCTTATAGAGCGCCTCATTTTTGCTGGGCTCTTCCGCAAACACATCCAGACCTGCGCCGTAGACCTTGCCGCTGTCGAGCGCTTCGAGGAGCGCCGCTTCGTCGACATTGGTGCCGCGGGAGGTGTTGATGATGATCACGCGGTCCTTCATGATTGCCAGCGCTTCGCGGCTGACCAATGGCTGGCCGGGTAGCGAGGGCACGTGCAGGGAGATGATGTCGGAGGATTTTAAAAGCTCGTCAATCTCGACATAGCGCATGGTTTCACATTCCAGCTCCGGCACCTTGTAGATGTCGTAAGCAAGCACGTTCATGCCCAGCGCCTGACAGCGGCGACCCAGCGCCTGCCCGATGCGGCCGTAACCGACGATGCCGACAGTCTTGCCGGAAAGCTCGATGCCTTCATAGGCCTTCTTTTCCCATTTGCCTTCACGCATGGTATGACCCGCGGCGGAGATGAAGCGCGCACAGGAGAACATATGTCCCAGCGCAAGTTCGGCGACCGCATCCGAGCTAGCTCTTGGCGTGTTGCAAACGGAGATGCCGCGGCCTTCTGCGCAGACCTTATCGATGTTGTCGATGCCTACGCCCGCCCGTATGACGAGCTTGAGCCTGCCGGTCATGCAAGCTGCTGTAATCTGCGGTTCGCGCACCTTGGTTGCGCTGCGCACGACGAGCACGTCATAGTCTTGCACCGCTTCGCAGAGCGCTTCCGGATCATAAAACTTCACATCAACCTGACAGCCTTTTGCCTCGAGTGCGGCAATCGCGCTCTTTTCCATTCCATCACTGGCAAGAATCTTAATCATAGCGTATCTCCTATTGCGTTATTGGTTACTTGTTCTCGTCTTCAAACTTCTTGAGAAAGTCTACCAGTGCGACCACGCCCTCTTTCGGCATGGCGTTATACGTGGAAGCACGCAGACCGCCGACGCTTTTGTGTCCCTTCAGGTTATCGTAACCCGCGGTTTTCGTTGCGGCAACAACTTTCGCGTCCAGCGCCTCGTCGCCAGTGACAAAGGGAATGTTCATCAACGAGCGGAATTTCTTCTCTGCCGTGCCACGGAACATTTTGCTCGAATCAAGGAAGTCGTACAGCACCTTGGCTTTGTCTTCGTTAATCGCCTGCATGGCGGAAAGGCCGCCGATTTTTTTGAGATGCTTAAACACCTTGCCGCAGACGTAGATCGCCCAGCAGTTGGGTGTGTTGTACATGGAGCCATTCTCCGCGTGGATATCGTAGCGCATGTAGGTCGGCACCCATTCCGGCAGATCTGTGCGGATCAGATCCTCGCGGATGATCACGACGACCATGCCCGCAGGGCCGACATTCTTTTGTACGCCCGCATAGATCATGCCATAGTCGCTCACATTGCAGGGCTTGCTCAGGAACATAGAGGACTGGTCGGAAACCAAAATCTTCCCTTTGGTGTTCGGCAGGTTTGCGTAGGTGGTTCCATGAATGGTTTCGTTTTCGCAGATGTAGACATAATCCGCATCCTCGCTCACGGGCAAATTGCTCACATCGGGAACATAGCTGAAATTTTTATCCTTACTGGTGGCAAGCACGTTGACTTTGCCATACTTTTTCGCCTCATCTGCCGCTTTCTTCGACCAAGCGCCGGTGACGATATAATCCGCAACGCCGTTCTTCATCAGGTTCGCCGGAATCATGGCAAACTGCAGTGTCGCACCACCCTGAATGAAAAGCACCTTGTAGTTATTCGGAATGCCCATCAACTCGCGCAGATCGGCTTCCGCTTCATCGATGATGGTCTGATACACCTTGGAGCGGTGAGACATTTCCATCACGCACATGCCGCTGCCTTTGTAGTTAAGCATCTCTGCCGCGACTTCTTCGAGCACCTCAACAGGCATCGTGGCTGGACCCGCTGAAAAATTGTAGATACGCTCGTATTTCATACTGCACACTCCTAAAGATTTCATTCAAATTCAGAAAGGATATTCCAGATACATTATATCTTCGCAAGTAACGCAATTCAACCAAAAATCTCGAAAAATTTAAGGTTTCAAAATATATTTTTATATATATGTTTTGAAAGAACACGAATCATCGCCGTTCTTTGCAGCATTTGAGTCGGTATCAAAAAAAGAACCGCGCAGCAACACCTGCACGGTTCTTTCGGTTCCGGATAAATCTCTCTAGCGTTCTTCGCGGAAATACGGAACGCCAAGGCTGTGCGGTGGCTGATCTTCACGTCTCTTGCGCAGCGCACCCATGATCAGAACAAATAGTGTAGCAAGATACGGAAGCATCTTGAAGATCTCCTGCGAGCTTCTCGTGAGTCCCGGTATGTAGAAGAACAGCCAGAACAGAGCCCCGAAGAGATAGCTGCCCCAGATGGCACGACGCGGCCTCCAGGTAGCAAAGATGACCAAAGCAACAGCAAGCCAACCGAGTTTTTCAATGCTGCCGTCGGTCGACCATGTGCCTTTGATGTAGTCTATCGTGTAGTAGAGTCCACCAAGGCCCGAGATGCCTGCGCCAATGCAGGTTGCAAGATACTTGTATTTCGTGACACTGATGCCCGCAGCATCCGCAGTTGCGGGGTTTTCTCCCACAGCGCGCAGGTTGAGACCAACGCTTGTTTTATTGATCACCCAGCTCACGAGAAAGGCGAGAATGATCGCAAGATACACCATGAATCCATAAGAGAAGAATATCTTGCCGACCGCGCCGAGTTCGGAGACCCCGGGAATCGTTGTTCGAAACGCAGAGCTGGTCATTGCAACAGAGATCTGACCAACGCCACCCGCCATCTTATTCAGCGTGCCGCCAAACAGATTGGCGACGCCTCCGCCGAATATGGTCAGCGTAAGACCTGTCACGTTCTGATTGGCCCGTAGCGTGATCGTCAGAATGGCATAGATGAGACCGCCGAGCATAGCCACGATGAACGCCGACGCGAGCGTGATTAGAAGCGAGATGAACGGAACCGGGCTCGAGACATTGCCCTCATAAAGAAATGCGCCGATGAGCCCCGCGATGCCGCCGAGATACATAATCCCCGGTACGCCAAGGTTCAGGTTGCCGGATTTTTCAGCAAGGATTTCGCCGACCGCGCCGAACATGATCACGGTGCCAAAAACGACGGCAGCCTGAATCAAAGATATGATCTGCGTCATTTGCCTGCTCCCTTCTTTCCGNNTGATGAAAAATTCGCTGCCCAAGATGAAGAACAGGATGATACCCGTGATCATTTCGGAGACGAAGTCGTTCAGGTCAAATTGAGATGCGATTTCCACAGCGCCCTTTTCGAGAAACACAAGCAGGGTGGAAATGGCGATCATGACGAACGTATTGAATCGCGCGAGCCAGGCAACGATGATCGCGGTAAAACCCTGGCCGCCTGCCGTACTGGTTGATATGGTATGGCTAGCGCCGGCGACCGCAATGAATCCTGCGATGCCGCAGATCGCGCCCGAAATCGCCATGGTGCGAATCACAACGCTTTTAACATTGATCGCAGCATAACGCGCGGTGTTTTCGCTCTCGCCTACGACAGCGATCTCATATCCCTGCTTGCTGTAGCGCAGATACAGATACATGAGCGCGGCTATGACAAGCACGATGATAACATTGAGCGTATACATCTGCCCGAATACCGGCGGGAACCAGCCGGCTTTTGACGTTGTATTGATGATGCCGACCGTGTTGGAGCCAAACGGATTTTCCCATTTCGCGACGAAAAAGCTGGTCAGCTGAATGGCGATGTAATTCATCATCAGCGTAAAGAGCGTTTCGTTCGCGTTCCATCGCGCTTTGAATACTGCGGGAATCGTGCCCCAGATGCCACCCGCAACAATGCTGAGCACAAACATGAGCAGCAGCAATGGAAGCGTAGCCATCGTTTTGCTCAGATAGATCATGCACGCAGCGGAAGCAATGCCGCCGACTAGGACCTGTCCCTCGGCGCCAATGTTCCAGAAACGCATTTTGAACGCGGGCGCAAGACCCACCGCGATACACAGAAGCATGACGATGTCGCGAATGGTCACCCACATACGCTTATTCGTGCCGAACGCGCCTTTGAACATTGCCAGATAGACCCGCAGCGGGTTGAGCTTTGTGAGCGCATAGATGATGACCGCACAAACGATCAGCGCGAGCGTAAGGCCGATGAGACGGATTCCAAGAGACTTCCAGAGCGGAACGCCATCTCGTTTCGACATGCGGACAAACGGCTCATGATGGACGGCTTTGATCTTACTCATGGTTTGCCCTCTCTTCCTTCAAATACGTCATCAGATAACCGACTTCATCTTTGCTCGTCGTACGTGCATCCACAATATCATTGACCCGGCCAGAGCAGAGCACCATGATCCGATCGCAGAGCTCCAGCAGTACGTCGAGATCTTCGCCGACGAATATGACAGATGCGCCACGCTTCTTTTGTTCGCTCAATAGATGATAGATGTTGTAGGATGTGTTGATATCGAGTCCCCGCACGGCGTATGCGGACATCCNNCGCCGGAGAGTCTGCGCACCGGCGTATTGATACCGGGCGTGACGACTTCCAGATCGCGCACAACCGTTTCCGCGAGCTTCTTCGGGCTTTTGCGATCCGCAAGAGGGCCTGCGCCGTCCCTATAGCTGCGCAGCATCATGTTGTCCGTAAGATTCATGCTGCCAACAAGACCCATGCCAAGACGGTCTTCCGGAACGAACGCGAGCGCAACACCAAGCCGTTTGATATCGAGCGGATGCATTCCAGAGATAACCTTTTTCTCCCCTTTATCGGAGATAAACTCGATTATGCTGCAATCACGGCAGTTCTGCAAGCCCGCTATGGCTTCGAGCAGCTCCTTTTGTCCGCTGCCCGAGATGCCGGCAACGCCGAGAATCTCGCCGCTGTAGGCGGTGAAGTTTACGTCGCAAAGGCGCGCAACGCCGTCCTTGTCGCATACATTGAGGTTTTTAACAATCAAACGAGGTTGCGGGTTGACCGGCTCGGAGCGTTCGATATCCAGCGACACGGCGCGGCCGACCATCATCTCTGTCAGCTTCATTGCATCGGTTTCAGACGTGGGCACTTCACCGATGTAATGTCCCTTGCGAAGCACGGCAACGCGGTCGGAGATCTCCATCACCTCATGCAGCTTATGCGTGATGATGATGATGGACTTTCCGTCCTCCTTCATGTTGCGCATCACACAAAAAAGCTTCTGCGTTTCCTGCGGCGTAAGCACCGCGGTCG
>DNFZ01000230.1 GCA_003486785.1 Clostridiales bacterium
CGCTCGCGGCACGCGCTGCCGGAGGTACCTCCTCATGACCGTAACCTTCGCCGTCGCCGGCAAGGGCGGCACCGGCAAAACGACGCTCACCGGCCTCCTCATTCGTCGCCTCGTCGAGGCCCAGGCCAGCCCCATCCTCGCCATCGACGCGGACCCCGCCAGCAACCTCAACACCGTGCTCGGCCTCGAGCTCGAGAAGACCGTCGGCGACGTCCGTGAGGAGACCAGCGAGAAGGCCCGCGCCAACCTGCTCGAGGCGGGCATCGCCAAGCGCGACCTCCTCGATTACGAGATCAACTCGAGCCTCGTGGAAGGCGTCGGCGTCGACCTGCTCGCCATGGGGCGCCCCGAGGGCGCCGGCTGCTACTGCGCCGCCAACAACATGCTGCGCGCCATCATCGACACGATCGCCGAGGGCTACCCCTGGGTCGTCATCGACAACGAGGCCGGCCTCGAGCACCTCTCGCGGCGCACAACTCGCGACGTCGACATCCTCTTCATCGTGAGCGACGCCAGCGTGCGCGGCATCACCACGGCCGGGCGCGTGCGCGCCGTCCTCGACGAGTTGCAGACGAAGGTCGGCCGTCACTATCTCATCGTCAACCGGGCCGCCTACGGGCTCACGCCCGAGCTCGAGAAGGCCATCGAGGAGCAGCGCCTGAACCTCCTCGCCGTCCTCCCCGACGACCCTCTGGTGGCGGCCTTCGACGCGTCCGGCCGCCCGATCTTCGAGCTCCCTGAGGAGAGCGAGCTCAAGACCGAGTACTACCGCGTCCTCGAAACACTCCCCATCGACTTCTCCGGCAAGGAGGCCGCCCGTGCTGATCATCGGTGAGAACATCCACATCATCGCCCCGCCCGTCAAGCAGGCGATCGAGGCGCGCGACGCCAAGTTCATCCAGGATCTCGCCGTGAGGCAGGTTGAGGCCGGCGCCGGTGTCGTCGACCTCAACATCGGGCCCCAGAAGAAGCTCGGTCACGAAGTGATGCCGTGGATCGTGCAGGCCGTGCAAGAGGCCGTCGACGTCCCGCTCTCACTGGACACGACCAACCTCGCGGCGATGCGCGCCGGCCTTGAGGTCTGCAAGCGGCCGGCGATGCTCAACTCGGCCTCGGCCGACCCCGCCCGCCTCGACAGCGTGATGCAGCTCGCGGCGGAGTTCGACGCCAAGGTCATCGCGCTCACCATGGGCGTGGACGGCATTCCGACGACGGCGGACGGCCGCGCCGGCATCGCCATGGAGGCGCTGCTGCCCGTGATCAACCGCGAAATGACGGTCAAAATCCATGCGCACCGCGCGGACGATATCCTCACGGGGCTAAGGCTCGCCAAAGAATTCAACCTCAAGGTCACCATCGATCACTGCACAGAGGGCTATATGATTGCGGACGTGCTCAAGGAGCGCCTCGTCGAACAGGGCGCGGGCATCATCATAGGTCCCCTGCTTTCCGAGCGCAGCAAGATCGAGCTGAAGAACCTCTCTTTCTCCGCCCCGCGCGTGCTGGAAGAAGCGGGCGTTCCTTTTGCGCTGATGACCGATCACCCCGTAATTCCGATTCAGTTTTTACCCGTGCAGGCAGGCCTTGCGATGCGCGATGGCCTGAGCGAGGAGACGGCGCTTCGTTCTATCACGCGATACGCCGCCGAAATCGTGGGCATCGCCGACCGCGTTGGCACGCTCGAAGTCGGCAAAGACGCGGATATTGCGGTATTCGACGGGCACCCGTTCGATTTCCGCACGCACTGTGTGCTCACGCTCATCAACGGCAAAATCGTTCACAACGCGCGTAATCGGGAGGCCTAAACACCATGCGTTCGACCTATGCTGCCATATCGCTCGCCAACATCAGGCATAATATCGCGCTCATGCGTTCGCGCCTCAAACCGGAGACGAAATACCTCGCCGTAGTCAAGGCAAACGCATATGGGCACGGCATGGAAGCCGTCGCCAACTGCGCTCTGGAAAGCGGCGCTGCTTATCTTGGCGTTGCGTTTGCCGAAGAAGGCGTGCGCCTGCGCCTCGCGGGCATCACCGCACCGATTTTGCTTCTCGGCGCGACGGACGAGGGCCACATGGACGATGTGATCAGTCATGCGCTGATGCCGACGGTTTTCACCGTTGAAACCCTTCAGCTGCTGCAAGCGCACGCGGCAAAGCTCGGCATGATCTGCCGCATCCACATCAAGGCGGACACGGGCATGAACCGCATCGGGTTCACGAGCGAAGCGGCTTTCACGGAAGCGATATTGCTGCTCAAACGCAGCCCGAATCTCGCGCTCGACGGGTTGTTTACGCATTTTGCGGTGTCCGAACGAGAGGATACCTCCTTTACGCTGCTGCAGGCAGAGCGCTTTGGCCGCTATGTGGCAATTTGCAGCCAGAACGGCCTGCACCCGATCCTCCACGCAAGCAACAGCGCGGCAGCGCTGCATATTCCGGAGGCGCAGTTTGACATGGTGCGCGGCGGCATCGCGATGTATGGCTGCCATCCGGCGGGCCACGCCGTTGAAGGAATTGACCTAAAGCCTGTGATGAGCTGGCATGCGTATCTCACGCACATCAAGACCATCCCGGCCGGCGAGGGCGTGAGCTACGGTTTAAAGTTTGTTGCGCCGTGCGATATGCGCGTTGGCACCCTAGCGGTCGGCTACGGGGACGGCTACAAGCGCTGTCTTTCAGATCGCGCCGAGGTGCTCATTCGCGGCAAACGCGCGCGGCAGATCGGCACCATCTGCATGGATCAGATGATGATCGACCTGACAAATGCGCCGGACGCAGAAGTGGGCGACGATGTGGTGCTGCTGGGTCGTCAGGGCAACGAAGAGGTTACGGCGGACGAACTCGGCGACAAGGCCGGTACAATCAGCTACGAGATCCTGCTTTGCGTTTCCGAACGCGTCCCGCGGATTTATACGAAAGACTAAGAACGAACAAACAGAGGCACCCGCTCCGCGGGTGCCTCTGTCGTTGCGTACTCCTTCAAGAATTCGCAAAATTCTCGTTAGATCAATCCTTCTACCGTCTGTTCGATTGCACCGATGACGTCTCTTGCCAGCAGCATGCGTTCTTTTAGCAGCTCCAGCGCAACATCTGCCGAAGCACCGAGCAGATAAGCCCCGCAGGATGCCGCGTCAAGCGGCGAAAGCCCCTGCGCGAGCAATCCTGTGATCAAGCCCGCCAGCACATCCCCGCTGCCGCCTTTGGCAAGCCCCGCGTTGCCGGTCGTGTTCAGGCGAACCGCGTTCCCGTCGGAAATGCAAGTCGTCGCGCCCTTGAGCAGCACGATGCAGTTCCATTTTTTCGCATACATCCCAGCCATGCCAATCGGGTCGGACAGAATCCGGGAGACAGGCTCCCCGCTCAAGCGTGCCATCTCCGCCGGATGCGGTGTCAGAATCGCGTTCTCGTGCAGAAGCGATAGCATAGCGGGTGACTGCGCAAGCCGGTTGAGCGCATCCGCGTCAAAAACCGCGGGTGTTTTTGCCGCAATAACCACCGAGATAAGCGGAAGAATATTCCCCTCACCCACGCCGCATCCGACGCAGACCGCGTTTTTCTGCGGCAGTAGCGCAATCGCGCGCTCGCACGCAGTATCGTCCCAATCCGCGCCTTCATTCAGCGCTGCCGCCATCGCCTCCGGCAAGGCGGAGAATGCCATCTTTACCGCGCCGGGAACTGCAACGCTCGTGAGCCCCGCGCCCGCGCGCAGACAGGCAGCTGCGCTCAGCAGCGCGGCGCCCGTATAGCACCCGCTGCCGACGCAGAGCAGCGCGCGCCCGTTTTTGCCCTTATGCGAATCGATGGGACGCTTGGGCAGCAGGCGCGCGGCATCCTCGCGTGAAAATAGATAGACATCCTCCAGCGCGTCCGTTTCGTCGAGATCGCGTCGTTCATCCGAGAGCGGGTGTACGATGACTTCCCCGCAGCAGCCGCGTCCGGGAAAGAGCAGCTGCCCGCGCTTGTAGAACGCAAACGTTACGGTTTCTCGCGCGCGGATAGCACTCCCCAATATTTCTCCACTCGTGGCATCCACGCCGGACGGGATATCGACCGCAACGACGGGTTTCCCGCTCGCGTTGATAAGCGCTATTGCGTCGGTATATTTGCCCGCGACAGGGCGCGACAGCCCCGTTCCGAAAATCGCGTCCACAACTACATCGCATTGCGCGAGAAGCGCATCGGATAGCGCATCAAGAAACTGTACCCCGCACTCCAGCGCGCGCAGATAGTTCGTCTTCGCATCCCCCGTGAGCCTCTCCGGGTCCGCAAGTAGCGCGCCCTGACAGCGTACGCTTCGCTGAAGCAGCAGCCGCAGCAGCGCAAACCCATCGCCCCCGTTGTTGCCGCCGCCGCAGACGACGAGCACGCTCTGGTTGGTGTAACGCGCCTGCAGCAGCGCGTCTACGCCCTGCGCCGCGCGCTCCATCCAGACGAGGCTGCTTGCCCGCCCGTCTGCAAAGCGCTCCTGCTCATAGCGGCGCATCTCCTGCGCGCGCACCACGCGTTTCACTCTGTTTGTTCCTCTTTCGTACAACGAAGCGCTGCGCGCGCTTCTTCATAAGAGTATCCGCGCGCAAGCAGGCGGCGCACCACCATTTCGTTGCGCGCGTCCTCCGGCAGGCGCGCATATTGACGCGCGTATTTTTCAGCAATGGCTACGGCGGTGCGCTGCTGCGTCTCTTCATCCACTTGGTTGAGCGCTTGCTCGATGGCATCCGCATCCGCTTCGTGCATCAGCAGCTGTTCGCGCAGATGTGCGCGGCTGACCGGCTTTGTGGCAAGCCGCGTGCGGACGAAATCCTCCGCATACGACTGATCGTTGAGCAGCCCAAGCTCTTTGAGCCGCTCGACCGTCTCGTAGACTTCGACCTCGCCGTATTCGCAAGCATCCAGATGGCGCTCGGTTTCGCGCACAGTACGCGCACGCCCCCCAAGAAAACGCAGCGCAGCATCCATCGGAGAACGTCCGGTCTCCGAAGCTTTTTTTGGTTTTGACATGCTCTTGCCCATGCAGTCATTCTAACACACCGCACCAACTTAGAACAACGGCGATAATCGGACGAATATGGTTGTGAGATTATGGGTGTTCGTTGCAAATTTCTGATGAACATTCTGTAACAAATCTGGCGCGCCTGCATTCAATCGGTGCAAAAAGACGAATGATCCGTTACAATAGGAAATGACGCTTGCGTATCCGTCCGTTGCTTGTAACAGCTGCGAGATAGATATACGCATCGCTTCACCATAACAGTAACCCAGGAGGATGTTCGAATGGAGGACAATCGGCGCCAGCCGAGCCAATCAAATCATGAATCGGATTTTTCGGAAGTGATTCTTGAGCCGATTCAAGATCTCGGTCTGCCGAAGAAAAGCGCCAACGGGAACTCGCTCTCACGCAAACGCAAAAAGCGAAAGCAGCAACAGCGCATCATCATCATACTCGGTGTTGTTTTTACGCTATTGCTTTCATTTTTCAT
>DNFZ01000125.1 GCA_003486785.1 Clostridiales bacterium
GAATTTTAACAGGGAGGACAGAAACTTGAGGTCAAAAATCGATCAGGAGTTACTCCGTCTCGGCGCACCGACAGGTCGGCTTGGATATGTGCAGATGGCGATGACGCTCGAACTCATCATGCAGGAGCTGCAGGTGACCAGCACCACACGCGTACTGTATCCGAAAGTGGCGGAGCGCTGCAACACCAAGCCGGCGCGCATCGAACGCAACGTGCGCGAGGAGATCAAGGCCATTTGGAACTTTGGGAACCAGAAGCGGCTGGATCAGCTTTTCATCAATCGCGGGAAGTATCCGCCGGGCAACAAAGAGTTTCTATACACCATCGCGCGGTATATGCAGCAGAATAGTTAAACGACAACAGGCATCTTAACAAAACATCATTTGCAAACAACGCCGTTTTCGGTGCAACAAAAAGCGGAGGAGTGCTCGATCCTCCGCTTTTGCGTTTTCTTTGTTAGTTTAGAACGAGCGCACAGGTTCGATGGTCTCGCTGCGCGGATAGACGTATTCCATCTTCGGCGGCATGGAGTTGTAAACGCGCTCAATTTCAAGCGTTCCCTTGCTGTAGCGCCCTTTCACCAGCACGCTTTCCATCTTGAGGTTCAGGCAGAGAATGGAAGCCTTCGCGCCGTCGGGAATCTGGCTCAGCTGCTTGCCGTAGGGGATGCCGCAGAGCGTGATGCGATCCGACCCCGCGCTTGTCGCTTGCACGACGGGGAACATCTCCGCCTCGCCTGCTTCATCGTAATAGCACAAAAACTTGAGCGAGTCGAGCTGTGAAAACAGCTGTTGCCCGACAAGCGGCAGCGCACATCTCTCGCTTTTTCGTACAAACACGGCTTTTACGCGAGAGAGGATTGCGCCGAGTACGATGGAACCCATCGGAAGCGGCCGGATGGCGCTGATGCGCTCAAGATTAAGGTAAAAGATGCGGTAAAACCCCATGTAGGAGTTGTAGCGAAAGAGCGGCTTGTTGTTGTATAGGTCAAACTCCTTTCCGGTGTTTGCGCTGTGCGTATAGGTCGCCCTGCCGGTGAGATAGCACTTGTCCGCGCTGAGCACGAGAAAGCCGACGTGCGGGCGATCCAGAATGAAGCGCTTGCTCAGCCCCGCCGAAAACTGTCCGAATGTCAGCACGCTTTCGTCCAGCGCCTGAATGGACGAGATAAACGAAAGATGCGGATAGCCGCTTTCGTCTTCGGTGGCGAGCACACCGACCTTGCTGTCGCAGTCCATCATCTCGATGGCAGCGTCGTCAATCCTGTCAAAAGTGAGAGATTTCATCGCGCAATCCTCCGATTAAAATCGTCTGTCTGATAGAGTTTTCGTGAAATTTAACCTTCTATTGCGAGCGCGCCAGTTGCGCGGATGTCGTTGCAGGCGCCTGTGCTTTTCGCGATGGTCAAAAGCTCGTCCATACGTTTCTTCGAGATCAGCGGCGCGTTGTGAAACTGCCAGTCAACGTCCAGGCGCTTGTATTTGTCCGTGCAGAGGTTGTTGAACGCGCAGAGCTCCCAGCGTTCCGCGCCGCCGATGGCACTGATGCGTTCTCCGATGGCGCGGATGTTCTCGTCCGAATCGGTCGCCCCGGGGATGATCGGCGTGCGAATCCATAGTCTGCCGCTTCCCTTTGCCCAGAGTGCTGCGACGCCGAGGTTGCGAAGGATCATCGCGTTGCCGCGACCCGTCCAGCGCATATGGTCCGCGTCGTTCATGAGCTTGATGTCATACAAGAGAATGTCCGTATACGGCAGCGCCGCCTGCAGCTGCTCCGTAAACACCATGCCGCTGGTGTCCACCGCAGTCTGGATGCCCTCGTCTTTGAGTAGCCTTAGCAGCTCGACAGCGCCGTCCTGCAGCAGCGCCTCGCCGCCGGATAGGGTCACCCCGCCATCGCGCCCGAAATAGGCGCGGTCCTTGACAAGCTCGCGGCAGAGCTCATACGGCTCTGCGTCGATGCCCTTGCATTCCAGCGCGAGCGTGGGGCAGGCAAGAACGCAGCTGCAGCAGCCTGAGCAGAGCCTGCGGTCTATGTGTACGCCGCATTCATCGCGGCTCAACCCCTCGTTGGGGCAGACGTTTTCGCAGCTGCAACAGTTGATGCAGCGCGTGGAGATCCAATGCACCTGAAACTTTTTTGCGATGCTCTCAGGGTTATGACACCATGCGCACGCAAGCGAGCAGCCTTTGAGGAAGATGGTGGTTCGAAGTCCCGGCCCGTCCTCGCTGGACATGCGCTGGATGTCGAGATAGCGGATTTTTGTCATAGTAATACCGATTCTGGTGTTTCCTTACTCTAATTTTTAGTCTGTCTCTTGGTTTAGTATCTATTATGGCTTTCTCTGGCGATGATTTCGTTTTGCAGCTCTCGCCCGATGCTCGTGAAATACGCGTTGTATCCCGTGATGCGAACGAGCAAATTTTTGTATTTTTCCGGGTGCTTCTGCGCGTCTTTTAGCGTCTCTGTATCGAGGATGTTGATCTGCAGCGCGGTGCCGCCGTTTTCCGCATAGCCGCGCAAAAACGCCTTGAGCTTTTCTCGCCGCTCATGATCCCGCATCAGCGCAGGAGAGAGCGTGATGGTGTGGCTGGCTCCGTTGGGGAGCAGATTGACGATGTTGCCCTGCGCGTCTCTTCCGCCGAGCGCCTTGCCCACGGAGTTTGCGTTGCCTGTGGGTCCGTTGGTGTCCGCGCCGTTGACGGGGCAGATTGCGTTGCTTAAAAACTGTCCGCGCGCGCGCCCGTCCGCCGTCGCGGGGAGGATAAAGCCGGAGCCGATCCAGTAGTTCCAGCTGAGCATGCCGGGACGGAACTGCGCATTGGTCGATTTGGTCTTATAGCCCCAAACGATGTCCGACCAGTCGTTCATGAGCCGAAGTGCCAGTGCATCCGCCGCGTCGTCGTCCCTGCCGTATTTCGGCGCGCGGTTCTTCGCCTGCGCCTGTAAGATTTCATAGCCATCCCAGTTGGCTTGCAGCGCTTTGATGAGCGTGTCCATCGTGCAGAGCTTTTTATCATACACAAGATACCGGATTGCGAGCAGCGAGTCAACCGATGTTGCGAAAGTCACCCCCTCGACCGTGATAAACGAAAGCTCCGCGCCGCCCTGCGTGCAGTCCTTGCCGCTCTCGGCGCAGCCCTTGACGAGGCAGCTTAAATACGGCGTCGGCCCGTATTGCGCGCGCAGCTCGGTGGAGCGCTCATACAAACACGCCATGCGATCCATCACGTAACGAAGCTGAATCAAAAATGCTGCGTAAAACGCCTCAAAGTCCACAAATGCGCGGGGGTCTACGGTTTTTGGCGCTTCGGTTTCGGCGGGGTAGGGGTTGCCCCAGAGCGCGTCGGTGTAGACGATCAAATCCTGCCCGCCGCCAAGGGTAAGCTCCACCGCCTTGACGAGGTTCGGGTTGCAGTCCACGGTGGCCGAGCGGTCGTTGCCGCACATAGTGTTCTCAAGACACCCTACAGAGGCATAGTCAAACACGTTGTCTTCATGAATCAGGTGCTCGACATGCGCGCGCTTGGCTTCCTCGAGCATGCCGGCGATCGAGCGCTCGTCAAAGTTGAGCAAAAAAGGCGCGCCCTGGCTCGACGAGATCATGTCGACCACTTTATCCAGCAGCGCTTCGGGAGAATTTTTGTGCAGGCGTACGTTCGGCTTGGGTTCGAGTATGGGGCTCATTTCGTCGATGACCTCAAGGAAGACCCAGGTGAGATCGTTCGTCATGTCCGCGCCGCCCTTGCCAAGGCCGGAGAGGTTAAAGAGCTGGCCGTAACCCGCGGTGATGCCCTGATTGCCGGTTTGAATCATCGCGTCGTAGGCATAGTTGCAATGCATCCAGAAGCACTTGAGCAGCTCTTTGCCGAACGCGCGATCCATGCCGTCTTTCGTCGACTGCTCCCAATAAGGCAGCAGGTACTGATCGATTCTACCGAATGAGACCCCCGCGCCGGGATAGTTTTCGTCTGTCAGCACCAGCATGTGCGTGAGCCACAGCGATTGCAGTGCCTCGTAGAAGTTTCGCGCGGGTTCGTTCGGTACGCGGAGGAGCACGTCGCGCAGCGTGTTGAGCTCTGCCTTGCGCGCGTCGTCCGGCTCATCGTTAGCCAGTGTTTCGCAAAGCAGCGCATATTTTGCCGCTAGCTCGACCGGCATATCGCAACTTAACAGCATCCCGCGCAGTTGACCGCCTTTTTCACCCGCTTGCTCGGCGGGGGAGAGCGCATCATATCGCGTTTGCAGATCCGCCTTGATGCCGGAAAATCCCTTTTGCAGCACACTCGGATAGTCGGGTATCAGATGCCCGCTGGTAGCGCCGCAGTTGCCGTAGCCGCGATCCTGAAACGCAAACGTCGCCTTGCGGATGCCGTCTTTACCAAGCATCTTCTCGTTGCGTGCCTTTGCCTCTTCCTTGCTCCAGCAACGGGAGGCCATGACGTTGAAGCGCCCGCCCGCGATGAGATCGCCGGGGAGGATTTCCTGCGGCATACGGTTCACGATGGCTTCCTTGATGATCCATGCGCGGCGCTCCGGCAGGGAGAGCGAGAAGAACCTCTGCGGCGGCTCAATCGTGCGCGCTGCCATTTGAAACGATTTTCGAAACGTCGTGAGAAACGAATACACCTCCGGCACGATCAGAAAGCTTGTTTCATCGAATACTTCATCCCAGGGCGTTCCCGTCGTAAACGCGGCAAACTCGTTGTTCCAGCCGCGTTTGTCACCCTGAAAATAATAGTCGCGCAGCCACGCAATGCGCGGCGAGAGGTCAAAAGGCTCCTTCACGCCCGGTTTTTGAACGGCTTCCATGGGATATGCTCCTTTCGATTGCAGAAGATGTGCGAGCAACAATCATTGATAAACAGAAAGGCTTGATGTGATGAGAGATGGTAATATGCGCTGATTTCGTCGCGCGTTATATCGGTTTTATTATAATACAAACCCGAACGCAGGGCAATCTTATGCGGGTTTCACACTGCGAACCGTATTTAGAAAACAAAAGTAAGAAAGAAGAAAATCTGTCTAATAAGCAGCAGCTTTGCAAAAAATCCTGCAGTTATAGAAACTGCCCCGCAGAGAAGCGGGGCAGATGATGCGCGGTTGTTTACTGTTTGAGCCGTTCCAGCACTTCCGCAAGTTTCGGCATGGCGGGTATGCCGCCGCGCCGCTCTACACAGAGAGAGGCGGTCGCATTGCCAAATAAAGCATAGTCCGCCGCGTCGTCGAGGCTGACCGCCTTGAGCGGTTTGCCGGAGGCGAGGAAGCGATAGAGAAATCCGCCGAAGAAGGAATCGCCCGCGCCGGTGGTGTCCACTGCGTTGGCGCGAAAACCGGGCACAAGCCGGCTCTCTTTGCCGACGCGGATATATGCGCCCTCGGAGCCAAGCGTGATGGCAGCGATCTTAACGCCTTGATCAAGCAGCACATCCGCGGCCTTCTGCGAGTCGGTTTCCCCCGTGAGCAGCGGCAGCTCTTCGTCGGAAACCTTCATGATGTCCGCTGTCGCGATCAGCGAGCGCATGAAGCGAATTGCTTCGTCCTTGCCGCTCCAGAGCGACGCGCGATAGTTCGGGTCGTAGGAGATCACCGCACCGGCGGCTTTGGCGATGTCGATTGCCTCATAGGTCGCCGCGCGGGAAGGTTCCTGTGTGAGCGAGAGAGAGCCTGTATGAAATACTTTGGTGTGGGTGAGCATCTCACGGTCGAGCTCATCCGGGCGCAGCTGCGTGTCCGCGCCGGGCTTGCGGGCGAAGGAGAATTCACGCTCGCCGTTAGGCTTGAGCGCGACGAAAGCCAGCGTGGTGAATACGTCTTCCGCCTCGATGAGCGCATGCATGTCCACACCCGCACCCAGCATTGCCTGCTTGAGAAACGCGCCGTGCATATCCTTGCCGACTTTGCCAATAAATCCGGTTTTTGCTCCGCACTGCGATGCCGCGCAGAGCAGATTGGTCACCGCGCCGCCGGGGTTTTGCTCAAACAGGCGCTGACCGGCGGGGGAAATGCCGCTCTCTGTAAAGTCGATGAGCAGTTCGCCGAGAGAAACGAT
>DNFZ01000079.1:0-3901 GCA_003486785.1 Clostridiales bacterium
GGAACTGCTTCCAGTGATCGCTCTGTTGTCTCGTGCGTTTGCGGCGCTCCTTCGTTTACCGAAAATCAGATTAAGTCTTGATATGACAAGATACGCAAAATATGTCGCAAGAAAGACATCGCTTTACGTTGTTTTGACGCAGCGCACGCAAAATTCACGAAAAACCGCACAATTGCACGCTCTTATGCGCGAACGTGCTTCATCAGCATTTTACCCAAACGCGCGCGCGTGCTTAATAATGCGCTGATACAATGCGGATATCGATAAAATAAGGGATTTATGAGAGGAGATTTTTTCCATGAACCGCAAACGCTTGCTCCCCGTCCTGCTCGCAGTGGTACTGCTGCTGGCAGCCATTCCCGTCGGTTTCGCCGCCGCGCAGCACGAAACCGCCGCGTCCCCCCGCTCCGGCATGACCGGCGCCGTGCTCAACACGAGCGCAACGTCCACCGCGCAGCCGAAGTACGTCTTTCTCTTCATCGGAGACGGCATGACGTATCCGCAGTTTCAAACCGCCTCGGCTTACCTGAGCATCAACGCGGACAAGGACACCATCCTTTCCACGAATGAAATGCTCAACTTCATGAAGTTCCCCGTTTCCGGCTCCGCCACCACCTATGACTCGACCTCGTTCTGCCCGGACTCCGCCTCGACCGCGACCTCTATCGCCAGCGGTTATAAAACCTACAGCGGCGTGCTGAATATGAACGAAGCCAAGAACAAGACGTATACCACCATCGCAGAATCGCTCAAAGCGAACACGGCTTACAAGATCGGCATCATCTCCACCGTCAACCTCAACCACGCAACGCCCGCCGCGTTTTACGCGCACCAGCCCAGCCGCAACAACTACTATGAAATCGGCCTGGAGCTCATCGACAGCGGGTTTGATTATTTCGCGGGCGGCGCGCTCCTCAAGGCCACCGGCAACAGCAGCGACAAGCCGCAAACCGACCTCTATGAACTGGCTGCCGCCGCTGGCTACAAGGTCGTCAAGACCCAGGCCGAAGCGCAGACGCTCACCGCCGCCGCAGGCAAAGCCATCGTCATCGCCGAAGACCTTGCGGACAGTAACTCGATGAACTATGAGATCGACCGCGACGCCTCCGCCTGGGCGCTCAAGGACTATGTGCAGCAGGGCATCGCCATGCTCAAGAGCGACAGCGGCTTCTTCATGGCGATTGAGAGCGGCAAGATCGACTGGGCCTGCCACGCCAACGATGCAGGCAGCACGATTCATGATACGCTCGCGTTTGCGGACGCGATTCAGGTTGCCATCGACTTTGCCGCCGCGCATCCGGACGAGACGCTGATTATCGTCACCGGCGATCACGAAACCGGCGGCCTCTCCATCGGTTTTGCGGGCACCAACTACAACACCTACCTCAAGAACATCAACTACCAGAAGATTTCCTACGCCAAGTTTGACCAGGACTACATCGCAAACTATGTTGCCAACAAAACCACGTTTGCCGACGCGATGGCGGATGTGACCGCGCTCTTCGGGCTCGTGCTGCCGGAAAACGCAGAAGCAGCCGCGAACAAGACGCTGGTGTTGACAGACTATGAAGTCAGCGAGCTCAAAAAGGCCTATGACCTGACCCTCGCGGGCGGCTTTGGTACCGACGCAAACGGAAAATCCCTCCAGACGCAGGAAGAATATGTGCAGTATGGCACCTATACGCCGTTCTCCGTCACCGTCACCCACCTGCTCAACAATAAGTCCGGCATCAACTTCGGTTCCTACTCCCACACGGGGCTTCCCGCCGCAGTCTATGCCAGCGGCGTCGGTGCCGAGCTCTTCATGGGCGGCTATGACAACACGGACATCTACTACAAGATGGCGTCTTTGCTTGGCCTTAAATAAGCGATCCGCCCAATCNNACAATCGCGACTGCGGCGCCCGCCTCTCTCCGGCGGGCGCCAAAACCGTTTTTCGCTGCAACAATGGAATATCGCGCGCATTGATCGTGCGCTTGAATAAAGCCGCGATGCGATCGCGGCAAATATGAGGAGTATTCTCTTGAAACAACATAACCGCAAACGAAACTGGTTGTCCTCCGTCATCTGTCTGGTTCTGATTTCTGTTCTGCTTCTTTTGCCCACCGGCTTTGAAAACGCGGGCGCGGGGCGGCTGGAAAGCGAGGAGCGCGTGCCCGCGCGCATCGTCAGCACGGACGACAGCACCATCAAGGACACAGGGCTGGTTCGCTCCGGCGAGCAGAATTGCCAGGTGCTGCTGCTCGGCGGCAGCCACAAGGGCGAAACCCATCGCGCGGGCAATCTGCTCAACGGCTCACTGGAGCAGGATAAGGTCTTTCGGCCAGGCGAGACCGCGCTTGCGCTCGTGAGTCTGGACGAAGAGACCGTCGCATCCGTGAGCCTGATAGACCACTATCGCATCAGCGGCGAGATTCTGCTTCTGCTCGCGTTCTTTGCGCTCCTGATCCTTTTTGCAGGCTGGACGGGGCTTCGCGCAATGCTTTCCTTCATTCTGTCCGTGCTGTCCATCTGGAAGGTGCTTGTTCCGCTATGCCTCAACGGCGCTAACCCGATTCTGGTCGGAGCGCTGATGGCAGCGACACTCACGGTTTTGATCATCTCGCTCGTTTTCGGGTTCAACAAAATCACGCTGGCAGCTTGCGTCGGCGCGATCTCCGGCCTGATCGTCACCGCTGCGTTGGGTATTTTCAGCACCAATGCGTTTCATATCCACGGCGCGGTGATGTCGTTTTCAGAGAGCCTGCTCTATAGCGGATTCGAGCGTCTGAACCTGACGCAAATCTTCATGGCGAGCATCTTCATCGGCGCCAGCGGCGCTATGATGGATCTTTCGGTGGATATCGCCGCCGCCGTGAACGAGGTTGTCGCAAAGCGGCCGGATCTCTCGCGCTTTGAGGCGATGATGAGCGGCATGCGCGTCGGCAGAGCCGCGATGGGCACCATGACCACAACGCTGCTGCTGGCGTATTCGGGCAGCTACATCGCGCTGCTGATGGTCTTTATGGCGCAGGGCACGCCGATGATCAACGTATTCAACTACAAATACGTCGCCTCGGAGATCATCCATACGCTTGTGGGCTCGTTCGGCCTCGTCGCCGCAGCGCCGCTGACCGCCGCCGCTTCGGGGTTGCTGCTGGCAAAGGGTGAACACGGCGCAGCGCTGCCGCAAGCCGCAGCAAAGGAGTGAGTCGCTTTTCAAGCAAGAACGGCACGCCGGAAACTCCTGCGTGCCGTTTTGTGTTTGAATCAGATTCGATAGACCACCTCAAAATCTTCAAAGACGACGGGCATATCCTCCGTGAACGCATACCCCATCTCTTTCCCGTCCTCGGTGAAAAAGCGCCTGTGCCCTTCCTGCCATGTTTCGAGGCATTCGTCCTCGCCCTCCCGCGAGCAGATCTCAAACGTCATCTCGCGAAACGGAATCACGCTCACGGCCTTGGTCTCGATCACGCAGCGTGGGTTGCCGTTCCAGTCGGTCACGATGGAAAGATCGCCCGGCTTTGGCCCTGCGCCCGGCGGATAGGCATAGAGGCTGCTCGCCGTCGCCCGCTTCTTGCCCGCGAGCACGAGCTCGAGTAGCTCGTTTGCCGAGCGCTCGTTGAGATCAAAATGAAAGCACTCCAGATAAGGCGTCCGCTCATCTCTGCCTGTTTTCTTCAAAAATTCCTGCCAGAATTGCTCTGTCGTCATAATCCCCCCGCCAATCGCGTTTGCCGCTTCTATTTTCGGTATTATCCTAACAAATCGCGCTTCTCATGGCAAGCCGTGATCGTGCTTTCGCGTTTTCGTGACTTGGTTACGGTTTGCAGGCGCGATATGCTCTATTCTAAAATAAATAAGTAAATTGCTGAGGTATTCACTTGAGTAACAGTATTTGGAGCCAGATGTTCGGCGG
>DNFZ01000079.1:3923-5862 GCA_003486785.1 Clostridiales bacterium
ATGGACAAATGCATCAAGTGCGGCAAGTGCGTGCGCTATTGCCCGATGGGCGCCATCACACTGGCGTAGCATTTCCCATTTCCCGTTTGTTGGAGGAATTTATCATGAAACGAGTTTTTGCAGTCCTCACCCTTGCGCTTTCCGTGCTGACCTTCTCGGCCTGCGCGGTGCCTGCACCGATGCCGGAGCCGACTCCCACCAGCACGCCCGTGCAGTATAGAAAGATTTCAGCCGCGGATGCAAAGGCGCGCATCGACAGCGGGGATGAAATCATCATTTTGGATGTCCGCACGCAGGAAGAGTTTAATGAAGGACATATTCCAGGCGCGATTTTGATCCCCAACGAGACCATTCTCGACGAACAGCCTGCGTTGCTGCCCGACCTTGACGCGGAGATCCTCATCTACTGCCGCAGCGGCAACCGCAGCGCACAGGCCGCCAACAAGCTCATCGCCATGGGCTACACCGACGTGGTGGATTTCGGCGGCATCATCGACTGGCCTTATAAGATCGTCACTGACTAACCCAAATTTTCAATCTTCATCTCCAGAGTCGAAGCCCAATGTTGTTCCTATCTCACAAGAAACCGCCCAAGTGATTGGACGGTTTTTTGTTTTGTTTCTCATTTCGGCTTTGATCAGAATTGGACGGTTTTTTGTTTGGAGTTCATGATTTATAAGCAGCAATTGATGATTGGCTAAAGAATCTTGCTCAAGTAGACCATGTCCACCAGCTGAGCCCCGTTGTCAAACATCGGATGATCATAGTGATCGATGAAAAAGTTCTTCTTCCGATGAGAAATCACAAAGCCGTTTTGCTCATAGAAACGCAAAATCCACGGGCTGTCCCCTGTGCCGACAAGCATGGTCTGATACGTGCCCCTATAATACGAGAAGACGTGTTGCAGGAGCTTTTTGCCGTAACCCTTGCCGTGAAATTGTTCACAGGTCGCGATGTTGTTTAGCTCGCAAACCGTGTCGCTCTCTCGCGTGACCACGCAAACGCTTTTCAAGTCTTCGTCGTACAGCGCAAACAAATCCCCGCGCTCGAGATAGAGATCGATCATGGACTCCTGTTCGTCCGCAAGCAGCAATAGATCCAAATACTCTTTTTTGTTTTCGCGAACCAGTCTGATCTCCACGAATATCTTCTCTTTCTATGTTCGGATTACGCTTTTTCCCGTTTCAGCGCAATCGGCAGCAGCCGATTTGTCTCCTGCACGTAACGGTCAAAGCCCTCTTTGTAGCGNNAACTCGCGCTTGATCGCAATCGGCAGCAGCCGGTTCGTCTCCTTGACATACCGGTCAAACCCCTCTTTATACCCCGCCATACGCGTCTCAGCCATGGGAATGCTGATAAAGAGAAACATCAGCGTGTTGACGAGCGCGCCAACCCCCAGCAGCCACAAATCCAGCCGCACGGAGAGCAGCACCGCGTAAACGCCCCACCACATCAGTATTTCCCCCAGATAATTCGGGTGCCGCGCGTGCCGCCAGACGCCGCTGCGGATGATCTCTCCGCGGTTTACCGTACGCTCCTGAAACCGATGCAGCTGGATATCCGCGACAAGCTGTAGCGTCGCCGCGCTCAGGCAAAGCGCAAACCCCAACAGCGTGAGAAGATTGACCCCGCCCGTCTGGCTGTAGTGCAGCGCGGGCAAGAGGCAAAGATAGACCACCAGCGTAGGAAAGAGCATGATGCCGAGCAGGCTCACGAGCGGATATATCGCGCCCGTTTTCTCCCGCAGCATGGTATAGCGCCAGTCCTGATGGTCGTAGCCGTGGAAGGTATACGCCCAGTTGGCAGTGAGGCGAATGCCCCAATAGGTCACTAGGAGCAGCAGCGCAATCGTGCCCGCGTTCCACACGCCAAACTCACGCATAAACAGCGGCAAAATCACGATGGGCGCGACCGACCAATAGGGATCGTACACCGAGGC
>DNFZ01000105.1 GCA_003486785.1 Clostridiales bacterium
CAAGCGCGCCGCCTTCGTTGTTGCGCACATAAAGCGTCCGCACGGGCAGGCAATCCTCCCGTTTGAGCTTGTCAATGAGTTCATCGCGCGCGTCCCACGCGGCGGAAGTATTCTCGGACTGCATCTTGGCAACTCCCCTTTCTTCTCTTTCAAAGTATACACATTTTACCGGTGAAGACAAGTGAAAACAGATGCGCGGGCTGCATTTTTCGCAGCTTTTGGTTTGCTCTGTTCATGCCGTGTTTTTTTCGATATACTGTACGTGCAAAACACGCTATCTTCTTTCTCCCTACAACAGAGTTTGATTTCATCGGAGGCAACGCTATGAACCCGAAGCAAAAAAATGCGCTCACCAAGATCTTCGCCGTCTCCGGCGCGATCCTGCTCTGGGCACCGATCCTGTTTATGTTTCTCACCGCGATCGTCGGCAGCATCATGAGCGGGACGCTCCTGTTTGATTATCTCATGCTGGCGGAGCTCTTCCCGCTCGTTGCGCTCGGGCTTGTGCTGCTCGTGCTCGCGAGCCTGCTTGCGCGCACATTTCGCCATCGTTTCGGCTGGGGCGCGGTGGCCGCGCTGCTCGCACTGACAGGCGGACAGCTGTTTGCCAGCGCATCCGGCCTTGCTTCCGGCGAAGCGGAGCCTGTTGGCGCGGTGTTTGCCGTCGTGATCTCTTCCATCATCGTCTACAATGTCATCATCGTCGCGCTTGCGGTTCTTGCCGTTTTTCTGGTTAAGCGGCTGTTTCAAAAGCGGCCGGATGTCGCCGACTAGTCCGGATTATACCGCCCGCTCCGGCGGGTTTTTTTCATGTTTGCTTGTGTGACCTCGTCTCTCGACAGAAGCCTTGGCAAATGCTACGATGCACTTGTAAGCTAGATTGCTCACAAAGGAGATGCATCCTATGGAACAAAAACAAACAAGCATCATATACCTCGCGGGCGGATGCTTCTGGGGCATGGAACAGCTCATGCAATCCATCCCCGGCGTGCTCGACGCAGAGAGCGGATATGCCAACGGAACGGGCGAGCAGGACGCGGACTATAAAACCGTCTGCGCCGGAACGACCGGGTTTCGCGAGACGGTAAAGGTTACGTATGACCCCGCGCGCGTGAGTCTCGACCAGCTGCTGTTTGCCTATTTCGAGGTGGTGGACGCAACCGCGGTCAACCGTCAGGGGCACGACATCGGCACGCAATATCAGGCAGGCATCTATTATGCGGATGCCGCATCGCAGGAAACCGTGGAGCGTATCGCCGCCATCGAGCGCGCGCGCACGCCGCGTTTCGCCGTGGAGGTCAAGCCGCTGATCAACTATTTTCCCGCGGAGGAATATCACCAGAACTATCTGGAGAAAAACCCCGGCGGCTACTGCCACATCCCCTCCGCCGAGATCGCGCGCCTGTCCAGGAGCACCATCGACGCGGGGCGCTACCGCAAGCCGGACGAGGCTCAGGTGCGCGCCAAGCTCACGCCGGAGCAGTTCGCCGTTACGCAAAAGAGCGCAACCGAGCCGCCGTTTATCAGCGCGTTTTACGGCAGCAAGCAGCGCGGGCTTTATGTAGACATCGTCACTGGCGAGCCGCTGTTTACGTCTGACGATATGTATCACTCCTCCTGCGGCTGGCCTTCGTTCGCGCAGCCGGTCGAGCCCTCGGTGGTTGTTCAGCGCACGGACAGCAGCCACGGCATGCACCGCACAGAGGTGCGCTCCCGCGCGGGAGACTCGCATCTGGGGCATGTGTTCGAGGGGGATCGCGAGTCGCCCAACGGCATTCGCTACTGCATCAACGGCGCAGCGCTTCGCTTTGTTCCGCTCGACGAGCTGGAAGCGCAGGGCTACGGCTATCTACGGGAGAAATTCAGTAACAAATGACTGCCCGATAGGAGGCTAAGACTCGCTTGAAGACTGGTTCGAGGCCAGCCGGCGGCTATGGCTTGCCGAAAAAACGAGCAAAGCGCGCAAGAATGTGCTATACTGCCAATGCGCGCTTTTCGCGTGCTGAGAAACAGAATCAAAAAGCAGTTTTTACGGAGTGATCGCTCATGATCTATCTCGACAACAGCGCGACCACGCGCGCTCTGCCCGAGGCGGCGGACGCGGCCTATCGCGCCATGACCGAGCAATTCTACAACCCCGCCAGCGCATATAAACCCGCGCTCATCGCCGAAAAAGCGGTGGAAGCCGCGCGCGCACACTTAGCCGCCGCGCTTTTTTGCGCAAGCGGAGAGCTGCTCTATACCTCCGGCGGGACGGAATCGAACAACATGGCGATCACAGGTCTGATCAAACCCCTGCGCGGGAAGCGGCGCATCATCACCACCGCGGGCGAGCATCCCTCCGTCTACGAGGTGTTTCGCGCGCAGGAAGGCGTAGCGGACACCGAGGTCGTTTTCGTCGGCCTCAACGCTAACGGCACGGTGAATCTCGACAAGCTGGAGGCGGCGCTCACGGCTCAGACCGCGCTCTTGAGCGTAATACACGTCAACAACGAAGTCGGCGCGATCAACGACCTCGAAACAATCTCCGCCTTGCTCCGGCGGCGCGCGCCCGCAGCCCTGCTGCACTCTGACGGGGTGCAGGCGTTTTGCAAGCTGCCGTTTTCGCCCATTGCCACCGATCTCTACAGCATCAGCGCGCATAAGTTTCACGCGCCAAAAGGCATCGGCGCACTGTATGTGAAAAGAGGCGTCAAGTTCGCAGGCGGGCAAGCGGGCGGCGGACAGGAGAGAAATCTGCGCTCCGGTACGACGAACGTGCCCGGCATATTGGGTCTCGACGCGGCGCTCAAGCTCTATCGCGCACATCAGGCGCAGTGGATCGCGCAGATGCGCGCCTGCAAGCTGCGGCTCTGGCAAAACCTGAGCACGATTCCGGATGTGCTTCTCAACGGCCCCGCCCTGGAAGCAGGTGCGCCGCACATCCTCAACGTCTCCTTCCCCGGCGTGCGTGGCGAAGCGCTGGTCAATGCGCTCTCCGAGCGGGAGATCTACGTCTCCACCGGCAGCGCCTGCTCCACGCACAAAAAGGGGCAAAACCGGATACTTTCCGCGATGGGCATCACGGGCGTTCGCGCAGAGAGCGCGCTGCGCTTTAGCCTCTGCCCGTTTCACACGCCCGAAGAGATGGATACGGCGGCTGCGGCATTGGCCGAGCAGGTCGCGTTTCTTCGTCGCTTTCAGCGCAGATAAAACACACCAGCTCACGGCNNCACGGCGATTCTGCCGTTTATCACTACAAATCAATCGACACGTTGGAGAAGCAAATGCAAGCAGTCATGCTCGTCCGCTATGCGGAGATTCACCTCAAGGGACTCAACCGTCCGTATTTTGAGCGCAGCCTCATGCAGCGCATATCGCTCGCGCTGCGCCCGCTTCGCGTCAAAGTTGTGCGCGAACAGGGGCCNNCGATGGGCGAAGCCACGGAGAAGCTCACACGCGTATTTGGCATCCATTCAATCAGCCCGGCGCTTGCGGTTGAGAAAGACTGGGAGCGGATCGTCGAGGCCGCCAAATCGCTTGTTGAGCGCCGTATCGTCGGGCTTGATCAAGCGAGCTTTAAGGTGATTGCCCGCCGTGCTGACAAGCGTTTTGCCATGCGCTCGCAGGATATCT
>DNFZ01000136.1 GCA_003486785.1 Clostridiales bacterium
AAACGCGACCCCGATGCCCTCGCCGACGGTGGCTCCGGTCACCGCCACACCATCGCCAACGATAGACCCCATGGAGCCGACGCCCACGCCAACGCTTGAGCCGGGGACTACGCCTGCGCCGACGGATGAGCCGCCGGGCGCACTGCAAGGGCGCGTCATCGGCATAGACCCGGCGCGCGGCTACAGCTCGCAGATCCAGGGCGTTTCCACAAAGATCTATGCAAATCGTCTCAATTTCGCCGTAGCGACGCTGGTCAAAGAACGGCTGGAGGCTGAGGGCGCGACGGTTGTCTTCACGCTCTCGAGCGTGAAGGATGACAAAACCGCAGCCGATCGCGCGAAGATTTTCAACAACGGGAATGTCGAGTTTGCAATCCGCATCGAGTGCAACTTTGTCAAATCGACTGAAACACGCGGCGCCATGGCTTGGGTGCCGGAAAAACACGACAAAAAGTCGGACTGCGACAAGCTTGCCAAAACCATACTCGACGCATATGTAAGCGCAACCGGGTTGCCGCTGCGCGAGATCAAGGATCAATCGGTGATCAATAAAACCGACGAAACATTCCTCAACAATACAAAAGCGCCTGTTTTTACGCTTTTCCTTGGCCACATCAGCAACAGCGCGGAGGACAAGAAGATCAACAGCGACGAGTTCCAGAAAACGATGGTGCAGGGGATCGTCACAGGTATCTTCAAATACCTTGGCGTCAACCAATAGAAGCGTATCCTACAGAACCGCCGACCAGGGCGGTTCTTTTTACTGCCGGACACAAACCGACGCGGTTTGTCCCGGCAATGATCCGCTCAAACGCGTGGCAACTGCTGAAAAAGAAAGCCGTCGCTGATGCAAATGCATTACAAAAATATATGAAGCACAAGACTGGATCGCCAATTTCAATCAGCGCAATCTGTACTTTTTAAGAATTGTCCCTTATACTGTATAAGGCGAACGGGCTGGGCCTTCCGGCCTTTTGTCATGTAAAATCCCGATAGACACTCCAAAATGCGGCGCGGCCCGCGCTTGCCAGTTCAAGCAGGAACCAATCAATAACTCAGGCGCTTGAAGCGCGCCAGCAAAGAATAAGGTAGGTGGATCGATTTGAGGAACACGTTTCGAGGCGGCGTTCACCCGCTTCGCCACATTGGCGAAGGGAAGCCGCTGACCCAGGCAAGCCCCATCCGCGCAGTCGCGGCGGATACCGTCATCATCGCCATGGGCATGCATCTGGGGGCGCCGAGCGCGCCTTGCGTGGCAAAAGGCCAACGGGTGAAGCTGGGAGAGGTTATCGCAACACCGGTCGGTGGCTTCGGCTTGCCAGTGCACGCCAGCGTTTCGGGAGAGGTGCTGTTTGTGGAAGAGCGCCAGCTACTCAAGAGCAAGCCGGAGCTTTGCATCGGCATACAAAACGATCATGCCGACGAGTGGACGGCGCTCACGCCGCTGGACGCGGAGCGCGCAAGCGCTGCGGAGATCATCGCCGCCGTGAAGAATGCCGGAGTTTGCGGCATGGGCGGCGCGGCTTTCCCCACGCACGTGAAGCTGACGATCCCGGAAGGGAAACACGCCGATGTCGTCATTCTCAACGGCGCGGAGTGCGAACCATATCTCACCGCCGATCATCGTACGATGCTCGAGCAGAGCGCGCGTATCGTCGCGGGGCTCAAGTTGATTCTGCGGGCAACGGGCGTAAAGCGCGGGGTGATCGCTGTGGAAACGAATAAGCCGGATGCGATTAAGCGCATGCGCGAGGCGATCGCGGATGAAGCGGACATCTCCGTTTTTCCGCTCAAGACGAAGTATCCGCAAGGCTCGGAAAAGCAGCTGATTCATGTGATTGCCGGTCGGGAAGTGCCGCGCGGCAAGCTGCCGCTGGACGCGGGCGCGCTGGTGTTCAACGTGAGCACCGCCGCGGCGGTCTATGATGCCGTCTCGCTCGGCAAGCCGCTCATTGAGCGCGTCTGCACCGTAAGCTGCGGCGTAAAGGAGCCGGGCAACTTGCTGCTGCGCGTTGGCACGCGATACGAAGACGCCATTTTAGCTTGCGGCGGAATGATCGACGGCGCACGCAAGATCTTCGCCGGAGGCCCGATGACCGGGCTTTGTGTGGCGAGCACGGAAGCGACCGTCACCAAAGCCACGAACGGCATCGTCGTGTTTGATGAAAAGCAGGCGAAAGCCGTGCAGGAGAGCGCCTGCATCCGCTGCGCGCGTTGCGTCACGGTTTGCCCCATCGGGCTGCATCCGTATCTGATGCGCTCGGATCTCGACAGGCATGACACGGACAGCGCCAAGCAGCACGGCCTGATGGACTGCATCCTCTGCGGCGCCTGCTCGTATATCTGCCCTGCGCGGCGGTATCTCTCGTCAAGCTATAAAGCGGCGAAAGACGAGCTGGCTGCAAAGGCAAGGAGGTAGCGCATATGGAAACGAATCAAAGATTTGCTGTGTCTGCAGCGCCCCATATCTTTGCAAAGGACACAACCTCATTGCTGATGCTGGATGTCATCGTGGCGCTCATGCCGACGGTGGCGGCGGGCATCTGGCTCTTTGGATGGAGCGCCGCGCGCGTGATTCTCATCTGCGTGGCGAGCTGCGTCGCGTTCGAGTTTCTCTGGCAAGCGATCTTCAAAAAGACGATCACTGTCAAAGACCTGTCCGCTGTGGTCACAGGCATCATCCTTGCTTTAAACATGCCCTCCACCGCGCCGTGGTGGATGATCATCATCGGCAGCGCGGTTGCCATCGTGTTGGTCAAGCAGCTCTTTGGCGGCATCGGCGACAATTTCGTCAATCCTGCGATCTCCGCGCGTGCCGTTCTGGTGGCAAGCTGGCCCGCGCTCATGAGCGGGGCGGCGTTTGTTACCCCGTTTGACGCGGTTTCCGGCGCAACCCCGATCGTGTTGTATCGCCAGGCGGCGGAAGCATTGACAGGCGCGCCATCCGCAACGGCTGTGATTACGCCTTCTACGCTGGATCTTTTTATCGGACGCATTCCCGGGTGCATCGGCGAGGTGAGCAAGATTGCGATTCTGCTGGGGCTGGCGTACTTGCTC
>DNFZ01000163.1 GCA_003486785.1 Clostridiales bacterium
TCCAGGTCAACCACCTTGCGTCGTTTTTATTTACCATGCTGCTACTGAACTTGGTCAAAAACAGCGAGCAGGGGAGAATCATTCAGGTAAACTCGGAGGGGCATCGCTTTGGCGGACTGAAGCTGAACGATTTGGACTGGAAAAAGCGCCCGTATCTGGGACTGCTCGCGTACGGGGCGTCCAAAACCGCGCAGCTGATGACGGTGGCGACGCTCGCAAAACAGCTGGAGGACACGCGTGTGACGGTCAACGCCATGCACCCCGGCGGCGTTCGTACGAGCATCGGCAGCAACAATGGATGGCTGTATCGCGCATGGCTGCGCGGCGTGATATGGCACTTTCTAAAGGACCCGGAGATCTCCGGCGACGCGCTGTATTACCTTGCGGCCGCGCCGGAGCTCAGGAACACGACCGGACGATATTTCAATCTCACGATCGATGAAAAACCGATGCCGCATGCGCTGGACGAAGCGGTGCGCGACGAGATTTGGGAAGTCAGCCATCGTCTGACGGGGTTGTAGGCGCGCGTTCGGTGAGCGATGATATACTATGGGTACGCGAGAAACCCGCATGGCGTCGATTGGTTAACGCGATGCGGGTTTCTTTTTTCGCGAATCTCGTAATAGATTTAAGAATGTACTACGGGACAAAGAGAATTTGGATCATTCGTTACTGACAAGTTCCACTGGTGGAAACAACGCCGGAGACAATACGGCGATATTGCTCGAACGGAATACCGATCGCCATTTCACAATGCTCCCAACCACACAGCACGCGCGTGCTTGGACAAAGAACACTGACATTCATACTGCCGGAGAGATACGGATACGCCGTGCATTCCGAGCACATGCCTTGCATTGCACCCAGATCGATCTGCGGTTTCAAACCGGTTTCATATGAGTATCCTTGTACGAGACGCATCGCCTGATAGGCATCTACGATCAGAATGATGATGTCCGGCGCGGTGACAAATGACGCAAGCGGCTGAACAAGCAGGCCATAAGTCAGCGGCAGCTCGCGGTGCAGGCTGTGGATATGGCTGCGGTGCCTTCGCGCTGCGGCAGGCGTTGCGTAAAGATGATAAGAAAAGTATTCAGTGCCGCTCTCGATGCGTTCGGTGCTCTTTTCTAGGCCGAGCGCTGTGGTTCCACCGTCACACTTATGCTGCTCGAGACGGGAGCGACATCCCTTGCCTTCGCTCGCTTGTTTCACCATCACACAATAGGGCAGGGCGGAGCGAACCTCCGGCACTTCCACTGCATCATACTCCGCCTTGTCAAAAAAGAGCTTGACGCCGACCGGACGGCGTTTGAGCGATAATTCGCAGGTTAAATCTGCTGTAAAAGCGTTCACACTTTCCTGCGGATAGGCATCCTGCGGCAAGCCGTAGATAAGCTTCGGACTCTTGAATGGCATATTGGCTTCTCCTTGTTTTAATTTAGATGGCGCCCGCTCCCAGCGCGGAGCCGTAGACAAACAACCCAAGCTGCACCAGAGCTAGAACCAGCGCGATGCAAAATGCGATCACTAGCACGAGAAACACGATATCGCGCTTCGAGATCATGGTGCGGCGGTAGAACGTGCGGGTGCGGTTTGCACCTAGGCCGCGGCTATCCATCGCCAGAGCGACGCGCTCGCCTTTTCGCGCTGCGAGAGCAAGCATTGGCAGCATGAGGCGAAACGGAGAGAGCATTCGATTGAACAAGCCCTTGTTCCATTCCACGCCGCGGATTTCCTGCGCAAGGCGGATGCCCTTTGCCTCATCCTGCAAGGTCGGCAAAAAACGATAGGCCGCGAGCGCAGCATAACCATGCACGATTGGTACGCGCAACTGCAAGATGAGACTAAGCACGAGCTCATTGGGGTTTGTGGTGATGACAAAACTCAGCGTTGCAAGAGAGATGGCAAGGATACGAAGGCCCAATGCCATAATGGTATTCAACGCTTCGCTCGTGTAGCCAAACACGAAAATGCGCACGTCCGAACCCGCCTGCTCCATGCCTTTGAGAAGAAGCATAAACACCATGAAGCTAACGCTTACGCCAAAGAACGGCAGCATACGCCGAAGCAACGAAAGCGCGGAGACGCCGCCGCAGATGACCGTGAGTAAATACACCGCGATGACAACGCAGAGCGGTAGCGCGGGCGCGGACGTGACGCTGACCAGCACTGTAACCAGAATAACACAAATCAGTTTCACAGCCGGATTGATCGTGGATAGATACGGGGCTTGAACGCAGGTTGCCTTAAACATGGCGCAGCACCTCCCCGCCGGAGCAATCGTTCAGGTAGTTGATACAGCTCTCGGTTTTCAAAAACAAAGGGAATGCAGGCAAATGCTCTTGCAGCGTCTGCGAAAAACGCCAGACAGGCGGGCGCTCCACGCGCCATGCCGGATCAAGCGGCCCGCAAAAAAAGTCGGCGGGTGTGCCATCAAACGCAATCACGCCGTCACTGAGCAGCAGCAGCCGATCTGCATACTGCGAGACCAGACTCATATCGTGGGTCACGATCACGATGGTGACACCTTTTTTGCGCAGCGATTGCAACAGGTGCATGAGTTCGCGCGTGTTTTCGCTGTCCTGCCCATAGGTCGGCTCGTCAAGCACCAATGTGCGCTGCCCCGTGAGTAGCATGCAGGCAACGCTGAGACGGCGTTTCTCGCCCTGACTCAACAAAAACGGGCTCTTATTTCGGCTATTCTCCAGATGAAATTGTGCCAGTATGCGCTGGATGGCGTCCTCTTTTTGCGCATCGGT
>DNFZ01000058.1 GCA_003486785.1 Clostridiales bacterium
AAGCCTGTGCGGTTTATGGATGTATGCAAGCTTGAGGATATGCCAAAGCGCGTGCTATCTCCCTTGCTGAGCAAAGATTGACAATTCCCCGGCGTTTTGTCCGGATAGTGAAAGGAAAGCAAGCGATTACGAATATGAAACGCCCCGATTCCGCCTCCGTCACAATCATCATATGCTTCATCATCGTTGCAATTCTTTCTGTTTCGCTGGTGTTTATGCTCGGCGAGCAAAGCACGGCAAAAGAGCTGGATGTCTCCTTGTTGCAGGAACTTGCCGATACCATCCGTTCCAACTACTTTTTTTTCGAAGACCTCGGGCTGGATAACGATCAACTGCTGGAAGCCGCGATGCGTGGCATGATATCAAGGCTCGACGACCCTTACGCTCAATATTTTACGGAAGAAGAGTATCAGAAACTGCTTTCGGACAACGAAGGAAACTATATCGGCATCGGCATCAGCATTCAAACGCCGGACGAGATCGGCGCGAAGGTCGTCAACGTATACACCGGCTCCCCGGCTGATCTTGCAGGCATTCGAAAGGGAGACGTCATCACCAGGATCAACGGTATTTCGACCGCCGGAAAAGGCCTCGAAGAAGTGCTCTCTTTTTTCTCGGACGACGTCACGATGCCGGAGGAGCTGACGTATCTGCGCGGCGGCTTTGAGACGACGGTGAGCCTTACACGCGCGGAAGTGCATATCGACCGGGTCACGTACGAGGCGCTGACAGAGGACATCGGATACGTGCGCATACTCGAATTCAACGGCAGTGTAGCGGAAGAGTTTGCCAATGCTGTTGACGTGTTGCAGGAGCTGGGCGCGAAAAACCTCATCATCGATCTAAGGGACAACCCGGGCGGCGGACTCTATGAGGTGCTCAATGTCGCCTACCAGATGATTCCCAAAGGCGAGTTGATCGTTAGCATCCGCTCAAAAAACGGGGATGAAAGTGTCTACACATCCAAGGGGGAGGAAACGATATCTATGCGCCTTATGGTGCTGGTCAATGGATATTCCGCCTCCGCAAGCGAGCTTTTAGCCGCCGCCTTGCAAGATTATAAACTCGCGACCGTAGTGGGCACGCAGACGTTTGGCAAGGGCATTGTGCAGAGCTATTTTCATTTGAGCGGCAACCGCGGCTGGGCGAAGATGACGACGGACGCTTACTACACGCCCAATGGCGTCTGTATCCACGATGTCGGCGTTACGCCGGATCTCATCGTCGAACTGCCGGAAGAGCTCAACGATTTGGCAATCGAGCTGCTCGAACCGGCGCAGGATAAGCAGCTGCAGGCGGCTATCGCGCTCTTTTCGCAACAGAGCCGATAGAAACCCGGCTAAACGACGATTCACAAAGACGGATTACGTAATGATTACGATGATAGGAGCTATTATGGAGTATCGCGTTCGAGACATTTCACTCGCGCCGCAGGGCGAGCAGAAGATTGAATGGGTTCGCCGGAATATGCCGATTTTAAATGGCATCCGCGCTTCCTTTGAAAAAGACCAGCCGTTTGCGGGCCTGAAGATCGCGCTTTCAATCCATCTGGAGGCAAAGACCGCGTATCTTTCGCGCGTGCTCGCGGCAGGCGGTGCTGAGATGTACGTCACCGGCAGCAACCCGCTCTCTACGCAGGACGACGTGGTTGCGGCGCTTGCCGCCGGCGGCATTCATGTGTTCGCGTTGCACGGCTGCACCAAAGAAGAATACAACGCATGCATCGAGAGCGTGCTCCTGGCCGAGCCGGATATCATCATCGACGACGGCGGCGATCTCGTGCACGCGATTCACACAAAATTTCCGCAGCTCATCGACCGCATTCTCGGCGGCTGTGAGGAGACTACGACGGGCATTGTGCGGCTGGTTGCAATGGAAAAGGCAAAAGAGCTGCGCTTCCCGATGTTTGCGGTCAACAATGCCGACTGCAAGCACCTCTTCGACAACCGCTATGGCACAGGGCAGAGCGTGTTTGACAGCATCGACAACACGACCAATCTCGTGATTGCGGGGAAGACCGTCGTCGTCGCGGGCTACGGCTGGTGCGGCAAGGGGGTTGCCATGCGCGCCAAAGGGCTTGGCGCCGCCGTCATCGTCACCGAAGTTGACCCGATCAAGGCGATCGAAGCGGTCATGGACGGGTTTTTCGTGATGCCGATGATCGAAGCTGCAAAGCTTGGCGATGTATTTGTCACGGTTACGGGCGACATCAAGGTGATTGACGAGCCGGAGTTTATGGTGATGAAGGACGGCGCAATCCTCACCAACGCAGGGCATTTCGACGTGGAAATCAACGTTCACCGCCTTGCGGAAATAGCGGTCGAAAAGAAAGAAATGCGCAAAAACATCGTCGGGTTTCAGTTGTCAAACGGGCGCTGGCTCAACGTCATCGGCGAGGGGAGGCTGGTCAATCTCGCGGCGGGGGACGGGCATCCGGCGGAAATCATGGACATGAGCTTTGGCATTCAGGCGCTCTGCGCGCGCTATGTGGCGGATCACCGCGGACAGCTTGCGCCGAAACTTTACGCCGTGCCGCAAGAGATAGACCGCGAGGTTGCCATGCGCAAACTCGACGCGCTCGGCGTAAAGATGGACACGCTCACAAGCGAACAGGAAGCTTATCTTGCGAGCTGGAATGTCTAACGCACGTTGGCATAATGCATCGAAACACCGCCAAATTCGTGGTTTACAAGGCGTTTTGAAGCTGATAAAATAACAGTTGCGCGATCATTTTCCATTGCGCAGCAAGTCAAGGCTCAATATCACGAACCGTATCCGTGCCAGACGGATTCTAGATAAGCGTATCACACGCTCAAATCATCTACAGGGGGAACCGAAATGAAGGAATACACCGCAAAAGACATTCGAAATATTGGCGTTTTCGGGCATGGCGGCGAAGGCAAGACCACGCTGAGCGAGGCGATGCTGTTCAATGCAGGCCTCATCGACCGCATCGGCAAGGTGGAAAACGGCAACACGACCACTGACTTTGATCCCGAGGAGATCGCCCGCGGCATTTCCATCAACGTCGCACTTGCCCCGCTGGAATGGAAAAACACGAAGATCAACGTCATTGACGCGCCCGGCTTTTTCGATTTTTACGGCGAGGTTGCAGCGGCGATGGCGCTCTCGGACAGCGCGCTGATCGTCGTTAGCGCCGTTTCCGGCCCGGTGGTCGGCGCAGAAAAAGCGATGGCAATGTGCGACAAAGCGCACAAGCCGCGCATGATCGTTATCAACCAGCTCGATCGCGAGAATGCGAATTTCGAGAAGGTCATGGGCGAGATCAACGCAAAATTCGGCCCGAGCGTCGTCCCGATTCAGCTGCCTATCATCGAAGGCGGAGCGTTTAAGGGATATGTGGATATCGTCAACATGACCGGCAAGCTCTTCGACGGCAAAGGCGAGAAGGAAATCGCAATTCCCGCTGCGCTGGAGAGCCTGGCGCAGACACTCTTCGAAAAACTCACTGAAGCCGCCGCGGAAGCGGACGAAGAGCTGATGGAGAAATATCTCGACACATTTGAACTCACGCGTGAAGAAATGCTCAAGGGGCTTTCCGTCGGTGTGCAGACTGGCGTAGTTACGCCTGTCGCCTGCGTCTCCGCCGCGCAGAATATCGGCGTTGCAACGCTGCTCGACATGATCGTAAACTACCTGCCCTCCGCCGCGCAGGCTCCCGCGCCTGTTGCAAAGAGCGCAAAGACCGGCGCGGATGTCGTCGTCAAGCAGGAAGGCAAGTTTGCCGTGCAGGTCGTCAAAACCATGTATGACCAGTTTGGCAAATACTCCATCGTTAAGGTGTATCGCGGCACGCTGGATATCAGCGTTGCCCCGTTTAACACCAATGCGGAAAAAGCCGAAAAGCCGACCGCTCCGGTGATGCTGCGCGGCAAGAAGACCGCGCCAATCGAAAAGCTGCACGCGGGCGACATCGGCGCTCTGCCAAAGCTCCAGTATACCGCGACGGGAGATACGCTCTGCGACGCGACCGACCCGGTCGTGTTCGAAAGCATCGACTTCCCGAAACCTTCGATCTCTCTTGCGGTCACAGCCAAGAAGCAGGGCGAGGACGACAAGGTCATCTCCGGCCTCAACCGCATCAAGGAAGAGGACCCGACCATACAGATCGAGAAGAATGCGGAAACCGGCGACGTGCTGATCCTGGGTCTTGGTGAAATGCATATCGAGGTCGTCTGCGGCAAGCTCAAGAACAAAAACAACGTGGAAGCGCAGCTCACCGACCCGCGCATTCCGTACCGTGAAACCATCCACACCATGGCGGAAGCCGAAGGCAAGCATAAGAAGCAGTCCGGCGGCAGCGGCCAGTACGGCGTGGTGCAGATGCGCTTTGAGCCGGCGGCGGAAGGCGTGGAGTACGAGTTTGTCAACGCCATCGTTGGCGGCGTTGTGCCGCGCGAGTTCATCCCCGCAGTAGAAAAGGGCCTCAAGGAAGCGCTCACACGCGGCGTGCTGGCAGGCTATCCCATGGTCGGCGTCAAGGCCACGCTCTACGATGGAAAATATCACCCCGTCGATTCCAAGGAAGTTGCGTTCAAGTCCGCCGCTCGTCTTTCCTACAAGGCGGCCTGCGTCAAAGCGAACCCGACGCTCATCGAGCCGATCTATCGCTACGAGATCTTCGTCCCGAGCGATTATGTCGGCGCCATCAGCGGAGATCTCTCGTCCCGCCGTGGGCGCATGCTGGGCATGAACCCCGTGGACGGCGGCACCGTCGTCGTTGCGGAAGCGCCGCTCTCCGAAATGTTCAAGTACGCGACGGATCTGCGCAGCATGACGCAGTCCCGCGGCTCTTTCACGAGCGAGTTCGTCCGCTACGAGGACGTACCCGCCAACATCGCCAAGAAGATTATCGAGTCGGCGAAGAAGGAAGAGGAAGAGGAAGAGTAAGCAGCTCATTGATATAGAGGGCGGGGTTTCCCGCCCTCTGTTTGCTAATAGACGAATCGAAACAAAAGAGGTGCAATCCTATGGCGAAGATCACCAAAGGCGAGAATCGGCAGGCAGCAAGCCTGCTCAGCTTCATGGCGTGGAGCAATGTTGCCGTGATCATTGCCGTGATCATTCTCAATGTCGTCAATATGCTGCGCATCACGAGCGGAGAAGACGCGCTCATCTCGGTTTTAGACCCGCAGCTCTTCATGATCGTTAGCTTGGCGCTGATGCTGTATCTGGCATACGGCTGCTACCAGGCGCTTGCAATCAGGCGGCGATTGTCCCGTGTGTTTGTGTCTCTTGATGAGGGCGGGATTTCCGGCGCATCCTTGCCGCAGCCTGTTAAGAACGATATGGAAGCGCGTTTTTCGCTCCCATACGACGCGATTCAATCAGTCAGCATTGTTGAAGTTGCGATCACGAAGAAGCACACAGCGCCTTCGCTCAAGCTGGAGTCTGCCGAGCAAGTCTATATCGTTCCAGCGCCGGAAGGGCTGAAAGAACTGGTGAACCTGATTGCAGAACGGATGACGGTAAAGTGAGAAACACGAACAAAGCGTGATGAAGTCACGCAGAACGCACAAAGCCGGTTGCATGCGATCGGTTTTTTTGCTATGGTTAGGTTATAAGTATATAACTCTATTACAACTACGCGCTTAAACGAGAAAGGAAGTATGACGATATGAAACGAATCACAACACTGATTATCAGCGTATTGGCGCTGGCGCTCTTAGTGGTCGGCTGCGCAAGCCCCGCGACGGATGCTGCAACGGCGCCTGTGACAGCCGCGGAGACTGCGGAAACAACAGAAGTCGGCGAATCGAGCGCATCCACCGAAGCAGCTACTACCCAAGCTGACCCTGTAGCGGAAGAGACAAGCGATATGCTCGAACTCACACTTGAGGAGCTCAAGCAGTTTGACGGCAAGGACGGCAATCCCGCCTATGTCGCGGTGGATGGCGTGATCTATGACGTGAGCAACGTCCGCTCATGGAGCAACGGCATGCACAAAGGCTATTCCGCCGGAAACGATCTGACCGATATCATCAAGAATAAATCGCCCCACGGCGTGAAAAACCTCGAAGGGCTGCCGATCGTCGGCAAGCTGATTGATGGCTGATCTGCAGACCGACAATAAATAGCGCTTTCCTCCAAAGACAGGAGACGCGCACAAATCAAAAACGCCCGACAATGGGCGTTTTTGTTATGCTTGTGTGTCGGTTGGCTGTTCTGTATCTGCAGGTGATTCATCCGGGTGAAAATACCGATAGACAGCCTCCGCTGTGCGCGAATCGATCAAACTCACCGCCGCTAGTTCCTCCTGCGTGGCGGACTTGATCGCGTCAATCGTTAAGAACGCGTCAAACAGCGCGCGCTTGCGCTTGTCGCCCACGCCGGGGATGCTGTCCAGCACCGAAAAGAGCGCGTTGCGGTTGTGTACGTTGCGGTGGTAGCTGATGGCAAAGCGGTGCGCCTCATCCCGCAGGCGTTCGATGAGATGCTGCGGCGCGGAGTTGCGCGGCAGCTGAATCGGCATCGGTTCGCCGGGGATATAGATGGTTTCGCTGAGCTCCGCGAGACCCACCGTGGGGATAAAATCGAGCGAGAACGACTCCAGCACCTCCAGCGCAACCTGCAGCTGCGTGGGTCCGCCGTCCATCACCATAAGATCGGGCAAGGGGAGAAAGCCCGCTTCCTGTTCCTCGGCTTTCTTAAACCTGCGCTCCAGCGACTCCCGCATGGCGATGAGATCGTTGCCGCCTGCCTCCGTGCGGATGCGAAAGCGGCGGTATGCGCTCTTGTCCGGCTGACCGTCCGTGAAGACGACCATAGAGGACACGGTGTCGCGCCCCTGAATGTGCGAGTTGTCGAAGCACTCGATGCGCTTTGGCACCGTCTCCAGACCGAGAATGGCGGAGAGCTGCGTCAGCGCACCCTCGCCGCGCTCCCACGCGCGCTTTTGCAGGGAGGCGTCTTTTTCGAGCAGGTCGAGGCAGTTGCGATATGCCATCTCGGTGAGCTTTCGTTTTTCTCCGCGTTGCGGGCGGTGCACCTCGACCTTGCGTTTGGCAAGCCCGCTGAGCCACGTTGAGATGGTTTCCATGTCCGTCGCGTCCTGATAGAGCAGCACTTCCGGCATAAACGAGACGGCCTCCGCATAATATTGCGAGAGGAAGGCGGAAAGGATGTCCGCGTCGCTCTCTTCTGTGTCCGCGTCCATGCGAAATTTTTCAGTGCCAATCACCTTGCCGTTGCGCACAAACAGCGCAAACACCAGCGCGTTGGTGTCGAGTCGACCGAGAGCAAACACGTCCAGATTGGTGTTTGTGGCGGCGATGACCGCCTGCTTTTCGTTGAGGCTGTCGATGGCGCGGATGCGGTCGCGCAGAATCGCCGCCTTTTCAAAATCCATTGCGTCTGCGGCATCGTTCATCTGTTGGTTAAGTGAACGAAGGATATCCGTCGTGTTGCCGGAGAGAAACGAGATCACCTCGTCTACGAGCTTGTGATACGTCTCGCGCGAAACATCGCCGGAGCAGGGCGCGCAGCATTTGCCGATGTGGTACATCAGGCAGGGGCGCTCCCGTCGTGCGATCATACGGGCGATGTCCTTCTTGCACTGGCGGATGGGATATTGTTCGCGCACAAGCGCAAGACCGTCCCGCAGCAGCAGGCCTGAGAGGAAGGGGCCTAAATATTTCGCGCCGTCTTTTTTGACACGGCGCACGACATCCAGCCGCGGGAAATCCTGCCGTAGATCCACGCGGATATACGGAAAATGCTTGTCGTCCTTGAGCAGGATATTGTATTTCGGCTTAAACTCTTTGATCAGGTTGGACTCCAGCGAAAACGCCTCGGTCTCATTTGCGACGCGGATGTATTCGAAATCCGCAATCTGCCGCACCATAGCGGAGACCTTCGGCGCGTGGTTTTTAGAGGACTGGAAGTATTGCCGCACGCGGTTTTTTAGTGATATGGCTTTTCCAACGTAAATCACATCGCCCGCCGCGTTGAACATCTTGTACACGCCGGGCTCCGAAGGTAGAAGCTTCAGTTTTTCTTCGATTATCTGATTCATAGGATGCAGATTTTTTTCTCCAAAAAAATTAGATCACGACTTCGCCCGCGTCGATGAGCATCTTGTAGAGCAACGGCAGCGGCAGGCCGATCACATTAAAATAGTTGCCCTCTACGCGCTCTACGAAGATACCGCCAGGTCCCTGCACGCCGTAAGCACCCGCTTTGTCGAGCGGTTCGCCAGTAGCGACATAGGCGTCGATCTCGCGCTCGGTCATCGGCGCGAAGGTAACCGTCGTCTCGCAATGGCGCACGTCCGCCCTTCCGCCT
>DNFZ01000211.1 GCA_003486785.1 Clostridiales bacterium
GGGGCGGATGATTTCTCGCAGGCATACAAGACCGTGCTCACCGGCAAGGATGGCAAAATCTACGGCCTGCCTGACTGGGCTATGCATACCTCTGTTTGGTACCGCAAGGACCTGCTGGAGGCAAACGGCCTCTCCGTCCCGGCCAACTGGGGTGAATTTATGGCAGTTGCCGAGGCGCTCAACAGCAAGGATCTCTCGGGCTTTGCCGTGCCGCTGGACGGCGTTCAGGTCGCCGCGCAAACACTCTACGCTATGATGACCTCGGCGGGCGTCTACTTCATGGACCCGGTGACGGGTGAGTACTGCTTTGACAAGCAGAAGGAAGATGCCATCAAGGTGATCGACTATCTGGTCGAGCTGTATCAAAACGTGTCTCCGGCAGGTTCGCTGACCTGGTCCTGGGGCGATTACCGAAATTCGCTCGCCGTCACCGGAACCGTCGCCATGACGCTGGATATGGGCGCGGTAATCGGAAATGCGCTGGGCAACAACCCCGATATGGTCGATAAGCTCGGCTGCTTCAACTTCCCCGGCGTAAATGGAGAAGCGGTTGCCTCCTTCGGCTCCGGCTATTGCTTCGTCGCCTCCCACCAGGCAGACGCAACGCGCGGCGCACTGGTTGCGGACTTCTTAAAGGCGCTCTACACCCCTGAGCGCGCGGCTGAGCGCGCCCTCTCCCGCCCGATGTTCGCCTTCCCCTCTTATCAGCCCGCCTTCGAGCTGTATCGCTCAAGCGAAAAAGTCGCGCCGTTTTTGAGCGAAGTGGATTACATCTTCAGTCAGTTTGAGAACGGCACATGGTATTGGTATGGCATGGAAGCTGGCCTTTCCGCCATGTCCGCCTATATCGAATCCACCAATATCTTCGGCGTTGCGCTGCAAGGCGCATGCGACGGAACCTATACCTCAGAAGAAGCGTATAACATGATCAACGATGATCTTCTAAGCTTCGCAGGCGCCATGTAGCGGCGCGTCTACGCCTTCCGTTTTCACAAAAGGGGAAGAACGCGGCTCTCTGCGTTCTTCCCAATCTTGTGCAAAGCGGGTATGATATCCTTGTGCATCCCCATATCCATCCCTATATCCATCCCTATATCCATATCCATCACTCCAAAATCGCCAATCTGATGTCATGGATCATGATCAAGGAGAAGCAATTATGAATTCTCGAACGCCTCACATCCGTCTCCGCCTGCTGAGCAGCTACGAACGAAGACACAAGCTCATCGGTCTCGCGTTTGCGATTCCCGTCATTGTGTTCCTGCTTGCGTTTGTGCTTTATCCGGTTTTGTACAACGTCTGGCTGAGCTTCACCAACGCCTCTCTCATCAAGAAGACGACCGACTTCGTCGGGATTGATAACTATGTAAAAATCTTCAGCAACCAGCTGTTTTCGAAATATTTCTGGAATACCATTCGATGGACGTTCTGGTCCGTCTTGGGTCAGCTCACGCTTGGGCTAGGCATCGCGCTTCTCATTTCGCGCCCCATGAAGGGCGGGACCGCGCTGCGCAGTTTTCTGCTGATCCCCTATGTTGTGCCCGCCGTAACGCTTGCGCTCGTTTCCAAATGGATTATGAACAGCGACTATGGCATCGTGAGCTATTGGCTCCAGCAGGCGGGTCTTGTGGAGGCGCGGCAGTCACTGCTGGCCATGCAGGGCCCTGCCATGTGGGTCGTCGTAATCCTGAACGTCTGGCGCTCCTATCCGTTTCCCATGCTGATCTACTGGGCTGCACTCAAAAGCATCGATAAACAGATCTACGAAGCCGCTACGGTAGACGGTGCGAGCAAGTGGAAAACATTTTTGCACATCACGCTCCCGCAACTGAAGAACACCACCATCGTGCTCGCGGTTTTGCGCGTCATCTGGACGGCAACGTATTATGATCTAATTTTTATGGTAACCGGCGGCGGTCCGTCCGGCTCCACAACGCATCTGCCGATCCTTATCTATCAAGCGTCGTTCGGTTCCTACCAGATCGGGTATGCTGCCGCAATTTCGATGATTCTCGGCGTGCTGATGTTCGGCTGTATCATCTTCTACGTAACCCGATCCGGCTTGACGGAAGACTGACGAAAGGCAGGAAGCAAGATGTTTAAGAGCCTGAAATTTTCAAAACTTACCACCAACATCCTGGTCGCGGTCCTCATCGTCTTTCTGGTCGCGATCGTCGGCTTTCCGCTTGTATGGATGGCGTTAAGCTCGCTGAAGCCCGGCGTAGAACTCTTTACCATCCCGCCAAAGATATTCCCGGAGTCCTGGTCTCTGGAATGGTATATGCAAGCCTTTGGCAACCCAAACGTGATTCGCTACTTTCTCAACAGCCTGCTGATTGCGTCGGTTGTGATGGCGGCGGTTATGCTCATCGGCACCATGACGGCATACAGCCTAACGCGCTTTTGCTATAAGGGACGAAAGCTCATACTCATCAGCGTGCTTGCGGCATATTGCGTGCCGCCGATCATGCTCATGCTGCCGCTCTATAAGATCGTCAATGCATTCAGGCTGCCTGAGAGCCACCTTGGTGTAATCATTGCGCACCTGACGGTCACGCTGCCTTTCTCCGTCTGGCTTTTGGTCTCATTCTTCAAAAAACTGCCGAAAGAGATCAACGAAGCCGCCGTCATGGACGGTGCGAACGAGTTGCAGGTGTTTCTAAAAGTTGAGCTGCCGCTCTGCGTTTCCGGCGTGCTCAGCACAGGCATCATGGCGTTTATCATGTCCTGGAACGAGTTTCTGCTCTCCAGCGTGCTCATCAGCAAGGAGTCGATGAAGACGCTGACCGTCGGCCTTGCAAACTACATCAGCTCAACGCATATCGACTGGGGTATCATCATGGCGCTCGGCACCGTTACGACAATACCCGTCGTCATTCTCTTCGCGCTGGTGCAGAAGTATTTCGTCGAGGGCATGACCGCCGGTGCGGTAAAGGGGTAGCAAGCGACAGTGTGATTTTGACCGGCCTTTTTCCGGCGGAGAATCCCTGTGTTACTGAAGATCCCGCAACAGCGCTGATCAAGGCGTGACGCTTGCCTCGCATTTGATTTGTTTATCCCCCTTTTGCCGATCGCATGCGGGCTAGGTTTGCTTCCTGAAAAAGCTCGAGAGGATGCCGCGTGGTTTCTTCTTTTTACGATCCAGCATCTCATCGAGATGGATTTCCTTCTTCTGCTCGGAGGAACAGAGCGCCGCGAGCGCAAACGCCAGCACCTCCCGCCCGCGTTCGCCGGTGAGGATGGGTTTCCGCCCGTCGCGGATCGATTCGATGAAGTCGTGCGACGAGCGGATAAACGAATCCTGCCAGTCGCTCGGCGCATCCCAAAACTCCGTGAGCTTCCCGTCGCGATAGAGCACAACCGGCGCGACATTCTCCAGCATCTGCGCCGTGCAGCGCGTAAGCCACAGCACCCCGCGCGTGCCCGTGACCTCCAGCCGCTCGTCGCAGGTGTAGTATTTTCCCTTGACGTAAAGGTCCGGCGCGGAGGTGACATCCCAAACGCCATACACCTTTTTGTCTTTGTATTTCCACATGATCACAGCCGGCATATCCTGCATCACACCCGGCAGGGCCGGCGTTTCGTCGATCCAGGCGCAGACCTTCTCGATCTCGCCGCCAAGATCCATAAACAGCGAAAACTTATGATACCCGTCGTCAAATACCGCAGGCCCGCCGCCGCAGAGAGAGTCGTTGAGCCGCCAGAGCCAGCTGGCCGGATCGACCTTCCAGCCGGTGTGCGGGCAGTTCGCCGTCTTCTCCAAGCCGGCCCTCTTCGCGCGCGCATTCGCGCCGGGCTGGTTTTCTGAGTAGAGCGATGCATTGCACATCTTATACCGCACGCCTAAGAGGTTGCCGATCTCGCCATCTTCAATCATCTTTTTGAGCTGGAGGTACGGCGGATAGTGCACAAAGTTTTCAAACACTTTGAGCACCACGCCGTTTTCCTTTGCGGCTAGTATCATCTCGTCGCACTCGGAAAGGCACAACGCCATGGGTTTTTGCACGGAGACGTGCTTTTTCGCGCGGCAGGCAGCAAGCGTCATCTCGCAGTGCAGATGATGCGGCACCAGCAGCTCAACCCCTGTCACGTCCGGGTCGTTTAGCACCGCCTCATACGAATCGTAGACCTTGGCGATGCTGTGTTCCGCCGCAAACCGCCGCGCTGTCTGCGGGTTTTTGTCATACACGCCCCACAGTACGGCTTCTGAGCGGTTTTGATATCCCGCGACATGCAGCGTCGCGATTCTTCCGCAGCCGATAAGCACAAATTTCATCTGTTCCATATGGCACCTCGATTTGAATGATTCATCCATCGCAAAGAAGCCCGCGCGACGGGGTGTTTCAGCTCTGTTATCAAGCGTTCCGATTTATTGGAAGTGTGAGTTCAGCGCGTGCTGCCGATGGCGGCGCCAAGCTTTCGGGTGGTCTCCGCCATGCGCTTGACGTAGGATTCGATCATAGCGGCGTTGAAGTTGCCCTTGGGTCCCGATACACCGATGCTGAAGCGCACGCTGTTGCGATAGTCATACACCGGCACGGCGATGCACAATACGCCCGGCGCCATCTCCTCGTCGTCCAGCGCATAGCCTGCCTGCCGTATGGTTTCCAGATGCGCAAGCAGTGCCTCCTTGGTGACGATGGTTTTTTCCGTGTATTTCGTGAACGTATAGTCCTCCAACAGCGCGCGGATGGTATCCGGCCGACGATAGGCGAGGATGCACTTGCCGACGGAGGAACAATGCAGCGGCTCGATCATGCCAACGGTGGCCGAGAGCGCATAGTTTTTGCTGGAGCGCACCTGATCCATCACATAGACGCTGTTGTTGTTATACACGCAGAAGTGCACGCTCTCGTTGATCTGCGCACTTAAAGCGAGCAGCATCGGTCGCGCGATGGCGATCACATTGAGGTTGTCCTTGAGCGCTTCGCCGAGGTGCAGGATTCGAAACCCCAACCGGAATTTCCTGGTTTCCGGGTCGACGCGTACCATGTCCCGCTGGCGGAGCGTCTCCGCAAGCCGCGAGGCGGTGCTTTTGTCTACACAGAGCGCTTCGGCGAGCTCCGTGATGCTCGCGCTGTTGTGTTCGGCGAGGAATAATAGAATCTGAATTCCGCGGTCAAGCGATTGTACCACGCGCTGCCTCCTCCCTGTCCGTTTTCACAAGCTCTCGATCAGTTGAATGATCTGTTGCGCTGTCTCGACATCGGTTGAATGACCGCGCAGCAAGTCAAGAAACGCCGAGTATTGTTTGAGCGGGCGCAGCAGTTCTACATCGATTGCTTTTAAAATTTCGACAAACGGGAGATGCGCGGCGCGCGAGATCGCCTGCAAACGCTCTCTGCTTTGCGCCTGGCTCTCACTGCGCTGCGGCGGATAGCCCGCACCGGGCGCGTCGCGCAAGAGTTCGCGAAGGAGGAGCTTTAGGTTCAGCTCGCCCGCCCAACCGTAGCCTTTGTTGAGCGCGAGCGAGATGCAGTTGCCCGCGTTGATCTGCGAAAACAGCCACGCATCGAGCGGATCGATGATCAGCCCGCAGACCACGCCGGGATATTGCATCGCACTGTTGAGAAACCCCTGCCCCGTGCCGCAGCCGCCGACGATAAGGTCGCACGCGCCGCAGTTGATTAGCATAGCCGCCATCAGCCCCGTTTGGATGTAGGTCAGCTCCGGCACATCGCTATCCGCTTGCATGCCGACGTTGTATATCTCGTGTTCGGCATGCTCCGCGAGCGCAAAAAGGATATCCGCATTCTTTGCCCGCGCGCTGACTTCGTTGAGAACCGCAATCCGCATAGTAAGCCTCCTATATCGTCTCTTCAGCCTGTTCGCGCTCATATTGCGCGCGCCGTGCGTGCATGTGCGCCGGAATCGGCACATCCCACCAGCCGTAGGCGGCGCCGCCGGATTCGGGATACTGGTCGTAGACATCCACCTCGATCAGCGCGGGTTTGCCGGAAGCGAGCGCGCGGGTGACTGCATCTGCTACGCTGCCGCGCGCGGAGATCTTCTCCGCCTGTATGCCAAAGCTCTTAGCAATCTGCGCAAAGTCCGGCGAATAAGCTTCATTACCGCGCTCAAAGCGGTTACCAAACGCATGCGCATCTCCCAGCACGCCGCGCTGCAGGTCTTCAATCGCCATCCAGCAGCGGTTGTTGGCAAGCACGATCACAACAGGAATGTCATACTGCGCCATCGTGGCAAGCTCCTGCATGGTCATCATGAAATCTCCATCGCCGAGCAGGCAGATGACCGGCCGCTCGGGAGAAGCGAGCTTTGCACCCATCGCCGCGGGAAACGCCCAGCCCATCGTCGAAAATCCGCCCGTGGTCAGGTGGCTTTGCCCGCGCGTAAACGCATACTCCTGAAACAGCTGCGCCTGCGTGTTGCCGGACGAAGTTGCGATGATCGCCTCTTCCGGCATACACGCCTCCAGCTCGCCGATGAGCTGGGAAACCGTGATCTTATCGAACGTTTTCTCGCGGTTTTGCACTATGGTTGCACGCCACTCGGCGCATTCTTTCGCAATCTCCCGCATGTATGCACTGGTTTTCCAATCCCGCGGCGTGCCATAGGCGGCAAGAATCTGCCGCGAAACCTGAACAAGATCACCGAGAATGCCGACCGCGCAACTATAGTTTTTGCCGATCTCGCCCGCGTCGATGTCCACATGGATCAGCCGCGTCTTCGGAATCGAGAACGCGATACCCTCGCGGTAGGAGCAAGTCGTCTCGTCCGCAAAGCGCGTACCGAGCGCTAAGATCACATCCGCAGTGCTGGTAAAGTGCAGCCCTGGCGGCGTACCCTTGGAGCCCGTATGAAACCCGTAGAGCGGGTGATCCTCCGGAAACGCGCTCTTGCCCGCCATGGTGGTCACTACCGCCGCGCCCAATGTCTCCGCGAGGCGCACAAACAGCTCCGTTTCCCCGGCACGCAGCGCCGCGCCGCCGAGCAGGATCACGGGCCGCGCGGCCGACCGCAGCAGCGCGACCGCCTCGCGAATCGCCTGTTCCTCTCCCGCGGGCGCTGCATGCGAGCAATGGCGTTCCGGCGCAATGTCGGAAACCTCGACCGCCTCGGCCTGCACGTCCATCGGTAGCGCGACCACGACCGGGCCTTTCCTGCCTGTGCGCATCTGGCTAAAGCTTCGTTGCAGGATGCGCGGCAGTTGCCCCGCCGACTCCGCGCGCCAGACGCGCTTACTGACTGGCTCTAATACACGGATGAAGTTGGAGTCCTGATACCGCTCAATCTCCTGCAACACGCCCACGCCCTTCATCTGCACATGCGTGTCGCCCGAAAACTGCAGCACCGCCGTGGAGTCCACATATGCCGTGCCCAATCCGATCGCGGTGTTCAGCGCGCCGGGGCCGATGGAGGTAAACACCGCCAGCGGTTCGCCCTTGATGCGGAAGTAGCCGTCCGCCATGTGTACGGCGGACTGCTCGTGCTTGACTTGAATGTACTGAATCTTCCCCGCCGTATCGCTCTCGCGCAACGCATCGAAAAATCCGAATATGCCATGCCCGGGGATGCCGAGCGCATATGGCACGCCCTCGCGCACCAAATGATCCATGATGATCTGTCCGCCTGTGCGTTTCATCTGTTTCGCCTCCCGCCGATTTTGCGGCGCAGTCCTGTCGATGGGGTTCTTCGTTACAACGCGCCGTCCCAAGTGCCGACGCTGGAGCGCTTTCTCTCGTCCTCGTCAAACCAGCGCGTTGTGACTACCTTGGATTCCGTATAGAATCGCAAGCCGTCCTTGCCGAGCACGTGCAGGTCGCCAAAAAACGAGTTTTTGTGTCCGGAAAACGGAAACATGCCCGCCGGAACGGGGATGCCGACGTTGACGCCGACCATGCCGCCGTGCGTGCGCTTGGAAAACTCCCGCGCATAGTAGCCGTTTTGCGTGAAGATCACGGAGCCGTTTGCAAATTCGCTCTCGTTCATCAGCGCAAGACCCTCTTCAAAATCCTCTACGCGCTTGACGCAGAGCACCGGTCCAAATATTTCGCACTCCCCCACGCGCATGCCCCTTTTGACATGATCGAAAAGGGTGAATCCAAGAAAGAACCCGTTTTCGTACCCCTCAACTGTTGTCTTCCTGCCGTCCAGCACCAGTGATGCGCCCTCTTTGATGCCGATCTCGATCCAGTTCAGCACGCTTTGGCGGTGCTCGTCGGTCACGAGCGGGCCCATGTCTGTCGTCTTGTCGTAAGCGGGGCCAATCTTTTTCGTCTTGATCTGGCGCACCATCTCCGCAATCAGCGCATCTGCGATGCTCTCCTGCGCAACCACGACAGGAAGCGCCATGCAGCGCTCGCCCGCGCAGCCAAACGCAGAGTTGAGAATACCCGCCGCCGTGCGCGCAATCGGCGCATCCTCCAGCACGAGCGCGTGGTTTTTTGCCTCGCAAAGGCAGCTTACGCGCTTTCCGTTTGCAGCCGCTGTCGCGTAGATGTGCTGCCCCACCTGCGTGGAGCCCACGAATGTGATGCCCGCGACATCCGGATGCGAGAGCAGCAGCTCCGCCTCGTTGCGCGAGCAGGTGACGACGTTGACGACGCCATTGGGCAAGCCTGCCTCGGCAAGCAGCGCGGCAAGGCGCAGGGATGTCATCGGCGTCATGCTCGCGGCCTTGAGCACCAGCGTGTTGCCGGTTGCGATGCACATGGGCATCATCCATCCCATCGGAATCATCGCGGGAAAGTTAAACGGCGCGATGCCTGCAAAAACGCCCAGCGGTTCGCGGTAGAGCGTCGAATCAAACCCCGCGGTGACGTTCATCATCGATTCGCCCATCATCAGCGACGGCGCGCCCAGCGCAATCTCGACGGGCTCCTTGACCTTGAGCAGGTCGCCGCGCGCCTCGTCCCAGTTTTTGCCGTGTTCGCGGCAGAGAGCGTGGGTCAGCGCGTCCATGTCCCGCAGCAGCAGCTCGCGAAAGCGATACAGCACCTCGACCCGCTTTGTGCAGGGCGTGTCTGACCACGCGGGAAATGCCTGCTTTGCCGCTTTTACCGCGCGCTCAACCTCCGCCGCCGTGCAGCAAGGCGTCTCGGCGATGATCTCGCCCGTGCTGGGGTCGTATACGGGCATGTATTTCTGCGTTTCGCTCTCGATGAACTGCCCGCCGATGAACGGGCGCAGACGTTCGATGCTCATGATCGTTCCCTCCAAGGTTTCTTCTTGCAATGTCTCTTCTTACAGAATCTTTTTAACTATTATCGCTGTTTTCGTTCGATGACGCGGTGCGCCGCTTCGCAAATATCCTTTGCGCGCAGGCCGAAGCGATCCATGAGATACCCCTGAGACCCAACCTCGCCAAAGCTGTTTTTTATGCCTATGCGCTCCAGCGGCACGGGCGCGCGCTCGCTGAGCAGCTCCGCTACCGCGCTACCAAGACCGCCGATGATGTTATGGTTCTCCGCCGTGACCACGCAGCCGGTCGCTTGCGCGCGCTCGACGATCTGCTCCGCGTCGAGCGGTTGAATCGTGAAGCAGTCCAGCACGGTTGCGTGGATTCCTTCGTCTTCCAGCATGTCCGCCGCGAGCAGCGCCTCGCTCACCAGCACGCCGGAGACAATCAGCGTAACGTCTTTCCCCTCGCGCAGGCGCTTTGCCTCGCCGGGCACAAACACTTCATTCGGCTCGTAAATCTTGACGACGCTCCTGCGCGGCATGCGGATGTAGTCCACGCCGTACTCGGATGCGATGCGCGGAATCAGCGCGCGCACCATCGTGTTATCCGTCGGCTCAAACAACCTTAGCCCAACGATGCTGTGCAAAACGCCAAAATCCTCAAACGCCATGTGCGTGCCGCCGTTGACCGCGGCGCTCACGCCCGCGTCCCCGCCGATGAGCTTGACGTTCAGCCCGGCGTATGCACACGAGAGGAATATCTGATCCGTCATGCGCCGGCTCGTGAACACCGCAAACGAATGGACGAACGGCACAAAGCCCGTCAGCGATAGTCCCGCCGCCATCGAGCAGGCGTTGGCTTCCATAATGCCGAGGTTGAATGCGCGCTCTGGAAACCGCGCGCGGAAGCGTCCCGTACCGAGCGAGTTGGAGAGGTCGCAGTCGATGGCGACTACGCGATCATTCGCCTCTCCCGCTGCAATCAGCGCGTCGCAGTAGGCGTCCCGCATGTCCTTTTCGTCCGGCTTGGGCGTGAACAGTTCCTGCTTCATACACCCTCCCCTGCGGGATATGTCCCCGCCGCAAGGCGACGATGGATCTCCATAACCGCTTCATCCGCCATCTCTTTGGTGATCACCATATAGTGGTTGTTTTTCTCCCGCTCGGCAAAGGATGCGCCCAAGCCCTTGACGGTCTCTAGCACGATAGCGCTCGGCGCGCTTGTCTGCACCGAAGCCACGCGGATTTCGCGCAGGATCGCGCCTGTATCCCAGCCGCAAACGCGAACGACGTTCCAGCCGAACGCGCGAAACTTCCCAGCAGGATCGCCGCCGCAAACATCGCAGACATAGCCGTCGAGCTGGCGTTTGTTTTCGTCGATTAAGAGAATCAGCCGGTTGAGATGCAGGTGCTCCGCGGCTGCTGCCGCCTCCCAGTTTTGCCCTTCCTGCAGCTCCCCGTCGCCCACAATGCAAAACACGCGGTTGCTGCGATTCTGCATACGAAGACCGAGCGCGATGCCCGCCGCGCAGGAGAGTCCCTGTCCGAGCGAGCCCGTGGACATATCGATACCCGGTGTTTTGAGCCTGTCGCAATGGCTCGGCAGGCGCGTGCCGGGTTGGTTGACCGTCTCAAGCCAGTCCATCGGAAAATAGCCCTTGAGCGCAAGTGCAGAATAGAGCGCGGGGCCGCAATGCCCCTTGCCCATCACAAGATAGTCGCGCTCCGGCCAGTCCGGCTGCTCCGGGCGGATGTTCAGTTCGCCGCCGTAGAGCACGGCGAGCACATCCGCAACCGACATGCAGCCGCCGATGTGCCCGAAGCCCGCCTGTTGCAGCGCGCGGATGGTTTGGATGCGAATCTCCGCGCTCAGCCGGATGGTTGCGTCGCTCTGCGGCATTGCCCTGCCCCTTTCGCACTTTTCACTGTGGTTTGCTGTTTGTTAGTTGTTAAGCTTTGGGTGCTGGTTCTTGATTGCAATTGTGAGCTGCTGGTTGTTGGCTCTACATTGTTCATCGTTAGCTGTTGGTTGTTGGTTGAAGTGTTTTGGATCGATTTGCTGTGTCAGTTTCATTTTATCGCGAAATGCGCGTGAATCAATGCTTTATTTGCGCTATTGTTGCGTAATTTGCAACAAGTTGTTAAAAATGCGTATGTGACAACGCGTGATGCTCTGGATTTCAGACCAAAAACAAAAACCCCGCGCAGGGGGTTTTGTTTTTGGTGCGACCGAAGGGATTTTCCGCTTAGGCTTCGGCTTGCTTGCGCTTCACGCGGTGCAATCTCTCGCCTGCGCTCCCCGGCTGCTAAAAACGCCGACACAGCGGCTTTTTTGACGCAGCTACGTGAGAAATTCTGAATTATAGTGAAATTTGTTGAATTTCACAAATATGATTTTTCTCCGAGATGCTGCGCATATGCAAATCCCCTTTTAAATAACAGACCAAAAACGAAAACCCCGCTTTGGGGGTTTTGTTTTTGGTGCGACCGAAGGGATTTNNCGCAACGTGAATATTTTACCATGCGAACGCAGAATGTCAATTTAAAATAGCGACGCATTCGCAAGAACAACTCCGCCAATGTCAATGCTTCTAACCCAGCCCCATTAGCACGCCTGCAACTCCTCCCGCCAGAAAATAGAAGAAGGGATGCAGCTTTTTTACCTTGGGCACGAACAATAAACCAAGCAACACGGCAAACAACACGACGTTTCTCCAGTCAATCGCCTGCCAGAATCCAACCGCAAACGCCCCTGTAAACAGCGCGGCGGAGATCACCGACCAGGCGGCTGCCGCAATCAGCCCGGTTACCGCCGGTCGAAGCGTGGAAAACAGCGCGCCAACGAGCCGGTTTTGCCGATACTTCTCCAGCGCACGCGCCACGAGCGAAACGATCACGAACGACGGCAGCACGAGCGCAAATGTCGCAACCAGCGCCCCCGGCACGCCCGCCGCGCTGTAGCCCGCAAACGTAGCCGCGTTGACCCCCACCGGGCCGGGCGTCGCTTCCGAGATGGCGGCGATATCCGCAAGCTGCAGCGTGCCAAACCATGCCGGATACCGCGCCAGCATCTTCTGAATGAACGGCAACGTAGCATAACCGCCGCCAATGGCGAATAAGCCCGTTTGAAAAAACTCTAAGAACAACAGCAGATACGTCATTTGCGCATCCCCCACATCACAAAGCCTGCCACGACGGCCAGCAAGATGACAAATACGGGCGAAAGATGCAAAAGCGCGGTGAGCGCAAACCCTGCGATGCAGAGCGCGATATCGTGCCAGCGTCTCACATTCGAGCGGATGAGCGAGATCACCGCGGAGGCGATCACGGCGGCGACCGCCACGCGCACGCCGTGAAACGCGCTGACCATGACGGGATTGTTCCAAAGCTGCATGAGCGCTGTTGCCACCAGCAGAATGCAGAGAATTGGTGCGGTGATCACGCCGAGCGCCGCCGCGGCAGCGCCGCCCCAGCCGCCGCGCTTCTGCCCGATGAACGTTGCGGTGTTGACCGCAATCACACCGGGCACGCACTGCGAGAGCGCGAACGTATCCAGCAGCTCATCCTGCGTGATCCAGCCACGGTATTCGACGATTTCGCGTGTCAACAGCGGCAGCATGGTATATCCGCTGCCGAACATCAGCGCACCGATTTTGAGAAATGAAACATAGAGCGAGAGGAGATTTTTCATAATTATAGCGATCCTAACGAAAATGCGAGCCGCGACAAACAAAAATCAATAGACATACCACTGGTTGACATACGCCAGCAGATAAAGCGCAAAGAGCGCGATGCAGACCGCTGTCGCGACCCGGTCAACAGACTTTTTCTCGGTCAATGCGCCAAGCGCGAGCGCGAGCGGGTATGCCGCCGTCAGATAACGCGGACCGGAGAGCAGCCATGTCGCGCCGATGCAGAAGGCATAGTACGCAATAAAATATGCGACATTCGAGGCGCGTAGTTTGTTCTGTGCGGCGACGACGATACCGAGCGCAGCAAACACATAGACGAGATTTGGAATCCATAACCCCCAGAGCATGCGTGTATTCTCCGCAAAGGCCCCTGACGCGTTGCTGACCAGCGTCGCCGTCGTGCTAAAAAACCAGCCAAGCTGCTGATGCCAGTGCTCGCTCTGATAGGTCAAAAACATGGTTGCCGAGCCCGTCACGCGGTAGTTCACGTAGAGGTAGAGCAACAACCCCGCAGGGATAAAGAGCAGCGAGAGCGCGTTTCCGGTCATACGCAGGCGCCAGCTGCTGTCCTTGCTGTGTGACGGGCGCTCGCGGATGATGGTGCCCACCAGTTCAAAGCAGGCGGGCGCAAAGAGCAGCACGCCCGGCATGCGCGTAAACGCTGCCAGAAAGCCGACGATGCCCGCCACGGGATAGAGATTTTTACGCACGGCGTAAACGCTTGCCACCGAGAGCAGCAAGAACAGGCTGTCTGAAAGCGGCGCGGAGAAGAGGAACGACGCGGGCAGTATGCAAAGATACTTCAGCGCACGAAGCGCACCCTTTTTGTCCGTGTCCAGCAGCGCGAGCTCATAGAGCAGATACGCGGCAAACACCCAGCAAAGGTTGGAGACGATCAGCCCGCTGACAAGATAGTTGTCGATGATGAAAGCGACGCCGCGCACCAGATAAGGATACAGCGGGAAAAACACGATCAGCAGGCGATCGTCCCCAGCGCTGACGTAGCCATTCTGCGCGATATTTAGATAGTGCTGGCTGTCGGTGCCAAGCTGGTTCCAGATGCCGAGCCTGTCGAGCAGCCCGCCGGCATACGTCTGATGCAGTAGCGATAGCGCATAGGTCAGCACAAAGAGCAGCAGCCGAAACAGCGCCAGATAGAACAGCAGCTGTAGAATCGGGTGCATGTTCTGTTTGCGTGCGCTGCGCTTGCCTTCCGCGGCGCGCACAGGCAGCCACGGCTTCCTGCTCCAGGCTGCTTGCCATTGCGGAATAAAGCGAATGCCAAGCAACGCAAAAAGAAACGCGCTCGCCGCCGCAGCAAGCACTGCGATAGGGTTGCGCGGCGCCTCTGTGAGCGCCCACTCAGCAAATGCCGCGAACAATAGGATTAAGGGTACCGATGTAAACAGTACCCTTTTCCAAAACCATGTAGTTTGTTTGTTGGTCGGGTTTTGCATGAATACCTTAGTCCCGAAGTGCCAAACATGGGCCGAGAATCTCCGCCATCACAAGCCCGCCGCGCGCGGACTCAACATCCCAGAGAAAAGCGCTTTCGTCGGTGCTAAATGCAATCGGTGCGGAAGGCTTTGCGGGTATTCTGTCCGGTGGGCGGTCTGCCATGATGACGGTAGCGCTCGTTTCTTCGTGCGCATGCCCGCTTTCGCTGCTGGCTGTTATGGTACGCGTGGAAGAAACTTGCAGCTGCGTGAGCGTGCTCTGCGCCCCGCTGAGATCCAAGCTCCGCTTTTGTCCTGCGGCACCTTCAGACGAGTACCCGGAGATGCCTTCAACGGAGCCAGTCCCCTCAAAAGAAGCGCGGATGGGCGTATGCATACTCGGCGTAAGCGGAGCTGTCCGCATCGCTTGCGGTGCGTTTTGCTGCGCTTGCTGAGTCTGGGGCGCCTGCTGCCTGAGGGCACGCTGACGCTCCGCCTCCGCTTTCGCCTTTTTTTGGCTATTCTTCGCGGCCAACGGGATGATGATCCAAAAGATCGCAAGAAGAATCAGTACGAATTCCATAGTTATTTTTTGTTATCGGTGGGCGCGGGTTTCGTGCCTTTACCGATGGCTGTGCGCATCTCCGTATCGGAGTTGATGTTCTGCATGCGGTAGTAGTCCATCACGCCGAGATTGCCTTCACGGAACGCCTGCGCCATGGCCTTGGGCACTTCTGCCTCCGCCTCAACAACGCGCGCGCGCATGCTTGCAATCGCGGCGATGTTTTCCTGCTCCTGCGCGACTGCCATCGCGCGGCGCTCTTCGGCCTTGGCTTGCGCAATGCGCTTGTCTGCTTCCGCCTGATCGATCTGCAGCTGGGCGCCGACGTTGCGGCCAACATCCACATCCGCAATGTCGATGGAGAGAATTTCAAACGCTGTTCCCGCGTCGAGGCCTTTGTCCAGCACCGTGCGGGAGATTCTGTCCGGATTTTCCAGAACGTCTTTGTGGCTCTTGCTGGAGCCGACCGTGGTGACGATGCCCTCGCCGATACGGGCGATGATGGTCTCTTCTCCAGCGCCGCCGACGAGGCGATCGATGTTGGCGCGCACGGTTACGCGCGCTTTGGCCCGCAGCTCAATGCCGTCCATGGCGACCGCGGCGATGATCGGCGTCTCAATGACCTTGGGGTTGACGCTCATCTGAACGGCGGTGAGCACATCGCGTCCCGCGAGGTCGATGGCGCAGCTCTGCTCAAATCCGAGCGGGATGCCCGCACGTTGCGCAGCGATGAGGGCGTTGACCACGCGGTCTACGTTGCCGCCGGCAAGGTAATGCGCCTCAAGCTTGTTGATCGAAATCTCGATGCCGGCTTTCGTCGCCTTGATCATCGGGTTGACGATCCGGCTGGGAACGACTTTTCGCACGCGCATGCCGACGAGTTGGAAAATGCCTACGCGCACGCCGGAAGCGGCGGCGGAAATCCATAGCCCGATGGGCACAAAGCTGAAGAACAGAATCAGGAATATTGCTGCTAAAATTACGATAAAGACTGGTCCGAGCATACGATACCTCCTCATGTTCGGTGTAAGTGTTGTTGGGATGCTATCTCGCCGGAGAAGCTCCGGCGCTCATGATCGCCGTAATCGGCGTATCAACCAACCGGTGCATCAGTTTCGGGCGCGTCCGCGCTGCCGACGGCAACGAGGATATGCACGCCATCCGCCTTGAGAACCTTGATCGTCTCGCCTTTGGCGATGAACTCGCCGGCGGTAGTGACGTCGACGCGTTTTCCGTCTATCTCGGCAATGCCCGCAGGACGCAGGGTTGTGATGGCAACGCCGGTTTTTCCGACGAGCTCTGTCTTTGCAGCCGCCACATCGGGAACCGAGGTTCCGTCAACTTTTTCATTGAGCACGAGAAAGGATCTGCTCAGCCTTCCGCGCTGTAAAGATCGTATGATCCATACCAGCCCGAGAATGATAATCAGCAGCGAGATGGCGATGATATACAGCGCCACGCGAGGTTGTCCCCAGCCCAGCTGCATGACGACCACCGCAACGAGCGAAAGCAAGCCGGTCGCTCCTGCAATGCCGACGCCGGGTGTGAATAGCTCGATGAAGAACATCACCAGCGCGATGATAAATAAGGCGATGGTAGCCGCCGCAGTCGGCCCGAGTAATTCATAAAGACTCATATGCAAATGCCCCCTTATTTCGGAAGATCACTTCTATTATAGCACACGTTGCGTCGGTAATCGAAACAATATTGTTGCATTGGAGTGTACTCGTTCGTCACAATTCTGTAAAAAAGCAAATTGCCGGAGCCTGCGTGGCAGTTTCGTGTGTGATCTTGCGCAACGACGTGCGCCGCGGCTTTCATCCTTTCGTGTTTGTTTGACGTGTCCAGCCTATTTGTTAAAAAGAAGCAGCGGCTTTTTGTTGAAAACTGTGCTGTTTGCGCCCGCCTTCCTCAGCGTGGAAGCAAGCCGCACGCAGACAGCGAAAACTTGTGTGATGATCACAGACATTCGCGTTTTTTCTGGTAAAATGGTAGCATAAACGGAATAATCTGCACAAAACGGCCAGGCGGATCACAACAAGAAAGGAGTCCTTCTCATGGAACGGGCCATATTATCCGCAGATCAAGCGCAAGAGCAGCTGAATCTATCCGAGATGCGTTTTTTGGCGCACATGCGCCGTCATGCATCGCTCGGTTGGGACGAAATCGAGTTGCGGCTGCGCAATCAGCCCGCAAAGCTTTACGCGCTGCATCAGATGGAATCCACCGGCGGTGAACCGGATGTGTTCACGGTGGATGAAGTCACGGGCGAGTATGTGTTTTACGATTTTTCCGCCGAAACGCCCGCCGGCCGCAGAAACCTCTGCTACGACCAGGCGGCCTTAGCGTCCCGCAAGCAAAACAAGCCCGCAGGTTCCGCTATGGGGCTCGCGGTAGAAATGGGCGTTAGCATGCTTACTGAGGACGAATACCGCGCGCTGCAAACCCTCGGCGAGTTTGACCGAAAGACCTCCAGCTGGGTTGCCACGCCGGAAAGCATCCGCATGATCGGCGGCGCGCTGTTCTGCGACCGCAGATACGACCACGTGTTTACCTATCACAACGGCGCGGAGTCATATTATGGCGTGCGCGGCTTTCGCGCAAAGCTGACGGTTTAATTCCATTTTCTCTGCACACAAGGAAGGGGTTCTCCTCTTCTTTTTTTTATGCGGCTTAAGGAACCCTGACAGACTGTTGTCAAGATTCACGCATTAGTATAGTATATTGTATGGATGGCTGCTCTTTGCATAAACGAAAAGAAAGGTTTTTGTTATGCGTTATACACTCCCGCTGGAGCGGATCACTCTTTCCGATTATCAGCAGTTGCTCCTCAAACAAAACCTGCTCCCCGGGCGGCGCATCTTGCTAGAGCAGCTTGAAGCCCGCTTTGCCATGCTTTGCGATCAGGGATTGACGACCGTCGCCCAGCTTGCTGCCGCTCTCTCGTCGCCAAACAAGCTCTCCTCCCTTGCCGCTGCGACGGGAATCCCGGAGGAATACTTGACCATCCTGCGGCGCGAGCTCGGCAGTCTTTCGCAAAAGCCGGTGCCGTTGTCCGATTTTCCGGCTTGCTCTCCCGCGCAGATTCGTTCCCTTGCGGAAGAAAGTATTCGCACCTCAAAAGAGTATTGGGAACGCGGCGGCGCGACGCAGGACGAGCTGTTTTCGCTTTGCGACCTTGTACGCATCAACGGCGTGGGCGCGGTTGCCGCGCGGGCGTTTTACGAGGCGGGATATTCTTCCGTCGCTGCCGTTGCAAACGCAGCCGCAGCCGGCATGCTCAAGCGTGTCAGCGCGGTCAATGCCGAAAAAAGCTATTATAAGGCGAAACTCGGCGAAAAGGACATGCAGTTTTGCATCGACTACGCAAAACTACTTGTAGCATACAGCTGAACCTGCTGTCGCAGTTTGCGTTTTGAGGCCTTCGGGTCTCTTTTTTCTTGCGTCACAATCCATTCTGTGTTATAAATCACTTCAAACGCCATATTCCGCGCGGTTTCGCGCGGCACACGGAGGATCATGAAAAAAGGCTTGCTCTTAGGGCTGTTGGCATCGTTCTTTTTCGCGTTTACGTTTCTGCTCAACCGCAGCATGCACCTCTCCGGCGGCAGCTGGATCTGGAGCGCGAGCCTGCGTTATTTCTTCACGTTCCCCATCTTTGCGCTCATGGTCTGGCGCACGTCGGGCTTTTCGCGCGTCCATGCCGACATCCGCCGCGCACCACTGCGTTGGCTGCTCTGGAGCACCGTCGGTTTTGGCTTGTTTTATGCACCGATCTCCTTTGCGGGCGATCATGGCGAGAGCTGGCTCATCGCCGCGAGCTGGCAGGTCACCATCGTGATGGGGCTCTTGCTCTCCCCGCTGTTTCAAAAGAAGATCGCGGTCAAAAACCTCGGCGCGGCGGCGGTCATCCTCGTGGGCGTGTTCCTGCTGCAACTTGGTAATATCGTCTCCTTCCGGCTCACATCCATCGCACAGACGCTGCTTCCGATTCTCGTCGCCGCGATTGCATACCCGCTGGGCAATCGCAAGATGATGGCGCTCTGCCCGCCGGAGCTAACGACCATCGAGCGCGTCTACGGCATGACGCTGATGAGCCTGCCGTTTTGGGTGCTGCTAGCGCTCTACGGCCTGTTCACGCGCGGGTTGCCCTCTGCTTCTCAATTGGTGCAGTCGCTCGGCGTCGCGGTGCTCTCCGGCGTGATTGCGACGCTTCTATTCTTTCGCGCGACGGATCTGGTCAAGCGCAGCCAGCGTCAGCTTGCGGTGGTGGAGTCCACGCAGTCGTTTGAGGTGCTCTTTACACTGCTTGGCGGCGTGCTGCTTCTGCGCGACGCGCCGCCGGACAGATTCGGCTGGGTGGGCGTGGGGCTGATCGTCGTTGGGATGGTGCTCAGCAGTATAGCGTCGCTGCCGAAACCAAACGCAAGGAATGATGAAATCTAGAGTGTGTTTCTAAAATGCGGTGCGTGCAGGCCGAGTGGATTTNNCCGGATCTGTGCCACCGTGCTTTTAAAAACACACTCTTATCTACGGCATACGTAAACAGCCCGCTTTCCGGCGGGCTGTTTGTGTGTTTAGCGTATAGTGTCAATCGATCAGCACAGGATACGTGTCCACCATCACATACACGCGCGCATTTGCGGGAATGGTCTCCCGTTTGTCGAGCGTGAGCGTAACGGAACCGACCGTGCCGTCCTCATTCGCGGAGACTAGCGTGTTCTTCGTGTAATAGAGCGGCAGCGGATGCCCGTTTGCGTCTGTGACGAGGATGCTGTAAACATGCTCATCTGCGCGAAGGATAGTCTGCACAAAACGCGCCGTGATGCTGCGCTCCGCGCGTTCGACAATGACCGCACCAACACCCCCCGGCAGCGTCGCATCGTCCCATTGGGTCAGCCGCACGCCGCCGCGGACGAACATTTGCCCGCTTGCAAACTCGCTCATGCCCATGAGCTTGAGCCCGATGCCGTAAAACTCGATCTCGTCGCAGTTGGTGACCACGACCACATCCGCGTCCCGCGCAAACTCATTCTCGCCGCCGAGAGGCGCGCTGATGCGATAGCGCGCAAACGGCATATCCCACGAGCCGATGAACTTGATCTTGAACCCGTCATCGTTGTAGAGCGTGACTAGTCCGCCCTCCTGATGCAGTAGCATGGGATAGCGCGTAATCGCCGCGGGATCGATGGCGGAGGAACCGTCCTCCGTGAGCCGCCCTTCGATCACCCACAGCAGCAGATCGCCTGAATCCGTCTTGTTCGCCGCGCCCGCGATGTAGTGCAGCGAATCAAAGCCAATCTGGTTATACGAGGGCAGCATGGAAGGCGTTGGCACGGAAAGCCGGCTAAACTCGAACACACTCTGCTTTTCGTGTTGCGCGGCGCTAAAAAACGCTTGCTCTGCGCTTGCTCCCTGCGTGACTTTGAATGTAAACGTCTGCCCGACCTCGCCTGCCTGTTTGCCGCCGAAAAACTTCAGGCCAAAGCGGGAGAGCCTCGTCTTGTACACGCCCTCAACCGTGATCGTAACATTTCCGTCCGCGTCCACCTTCCAGCCGCCCAGTGCGGGCACAATGTTGAGAAAACGGTTGGTCGCGCCGATCTCCACGCGATATCCTTCGTTGCCGGGGATGGTCACGCGCACACGCTTGCGCTCCAGCGCCGAGAGCTCGGTGTCCCCGTCCGCGCGCACAACCAGTGAGACGGTGACGGGTTCGTTTGCGTCGAGCGATTCCGGCGGCGTAAGCAGCGTCGCGCCAAACGCGGTGGTGATGAGCAGGTGTGCGCCGTTATCCGGCATGTCTTCGCCTTTTGTGTAGCAGCGCGGGTCCTCTTTGCCCACATCCGAAAGCGGATAGTCATACGGCACAAAGAACACCTCGCCGCTTTCCCCGGCGATAAATACGCCGTTGTAGCCCAGCGCGGGCGAGCCGTTGAGGTCGTTTCGTTCATCCGTGATGCACTGATAGCTCCAGCGCAGGGTTCCGTCGGGATTCACGCAGTAGAGCTTGCCTTCGCCGTTGCCGAAATAGATGTTGCCGTTTCCATCTACCGCTGGCGAGGAGCGGATGGGATCGAGCGTGTCAAACTCCCAGACGGATTTGCCCGTATGCGGATTGATCGCGTACAGCGTGCCGTCCGTGCTGCCCTGCACGATGGTGCCGTCGCTGAGCTGCGCGGGGCTTGCGTAGATGTGGTCTCTGGTGCCAAATTTCCAGAGCAGCTTGCTGCTGTCCTGCGCAAAGGCGCGCACAAACCCGTCAAATCCGCCGACGATGACCGCGCCTTTTTCGGAATAATTGGTCAGCAGCGTAGTCGCGGCGACCGTTCCGAAGCTGCCGGTCCTCCAGAGCAGCTCGCCTGATATGTCATAGGCGAACACATTCTGCAGAATCTGATAGCACGAGGCGAAAAACAGCCGCCCGGTTTCGATGTTGACCGACGGCAAGGACCAAACCATCTCGTTGGCGAGATACGCGTTCGTCCGCGCGCCGTCCGCGCGATCCAGCGCGTAGACGAGATAGTTGTCGTTGGGCGCCAGCAGCGTGCCGTCCGGCAGCATGCCGATGTTCCCCTCAAACCAGTTGACGTTATAGGTTTCGATGCCGTACTGCGCCTCGACCTCCTCGGTCGTTTGCGCGGGAGACTTCCAGATAAGCTCGCCCGTCTCGCGGTCGAGACAGTAGACATTCGCGTCCCCGCTGCCGAAATAGACGTGTCCCTGATCGTCCAGCAGCGCGGAAGAATCGATGATCTCGCCCGTCTGGAAGCGCCATTTTACGCTGCCGTCGGGCGCAAAGCAATAGAACATCGTGTCCGCAGAGCCGATGTAGCAGTTGCCGACTGCATCCACCACGGGCGAAGAGAAGATGCCTTTGCCCGTGCGATAGCTCCAGGGTTGGCGTTCGCCGTCTGCCTTTGGGTCCACCGCAGACCTGCCGTTATTGAGCGCGTTTGCGCGAAATTTTGCCCACGGGCTCATGGGATCG
>DNFZ01000133.1 GCA_003486785.1 Clostridiales bacterium
CCCATTAAAAACATCAATAACCTTAGCAAGAAATTTATAGGCAGATACAAGCGTCGGATTCTTCTCATAATAACATTGATGCTTGATCACTCTTGTTTCGAAATAATCTTTCATCTCTCCAATCATGTGATCTCGTGCACGCTTTGGAGCTATTAAACAATAAAGATATAACATAACGCAAAAATCGTGAATGAATGGTTTTGAGAGGTTTGTGTTTAATGTCTTGTTATTGATATAGTTTCCAAGATAGGCCGCAACTTGCGTGNNGACATAGGGAATACGAAGGCTATTAATCAAGCAGTTATTGTGTGCTGCTGCATTCCTCAAAATTCTTACTGGGTTAAACAAATGCTTGTATGGACCATAATCTCTTCCATAAAATTCCACGCCATATATTTTGTAGAAGTAATTATACAATTCTTGAAAATCACGGAAGGTTATAACCTCAACAAAATTCCATATAGCAAATTCGCCTTCATATTTTTGGATCAAATTACTACATGCCTTGCCGTCACGCTTACCCTTCATTTCTTCATCGAAATGCTTTTGATCAAATGAGATGAACTTTTCTATCAATGAGTACCCGTCAGCAGTTGTTTTATTAAAGTCACGCAATAAAGCTACTTTCAGATAGTGTTCAATATCAAGAGATAGCTTCATAATAAGTCTTCTAATTCCAGCGTCAATAATAGAAAGATCAACTAAAAAAGCGAAATCAAGGTTAATATATTGATTGTTCTTCTCAGGTTTCACGTATTTGTCGAAAAGCTTTGAGTACGCTTTGATTTTAAAGTAATAAGTGCTCTCTTCAAGATACTTCGATGCTTCTGCTTCATTCATACAATGAAACTGAATCCCCTGAGATCTCATATGATAGATTTGCTCTTGGATACTCAATCTCGGTTTTTTCATGGCAATGTCCTCCACCTTCCAGAGAAGTATATATGAACCACGTAAAGAAGTAAATGAGTATGATTTGTGTGAATATCAACATCGCGCCGATCTCACGACCGACGCGCTTATTTCATCTATCCAAATACTATTTGCTCTTTTCTCCCAAAAACCCCGCCAACTCCTCCAACGCCGCCTGCGCCTCCGCCATATTCAACCGCACCTGAAACTCATGCATCAGCGGGAACCCCGTCGTCGTCGGCAAGTAGCTCACAACCGCAACCCCCTGCGCCTCCACCGCCTCTATCATCTCATGCGCCTGCGAAAGAAACGAATCCTTATCCCCGCAGTCGATAAACGTTTTCGGATAATCCGCCGTCACCCACGCGACGGTGTTCATGCTCTTTGCCGCCTCGGTGCCTTCGTAATGCTTCTCTCCCGTCATCATCCACACGGAGTCCGCAATCAGCGGAAAACCCGTTGCGCGCAGGGTGTCGATATTGTAGTAGCCGCAGTGCAGAATCACACCCTTGAGCTGCTCTTTCGCAATCGCGGGCTCTCCGCCGATGCGCGCCTGAAAAGCGGGATTGGTGTAATACAGCCCCATTTGCGAACTCAGGTGCGCGCCCGCGCTGTCCCCGCCGATGAAGATTTTCGCCGGGTCGATGCGATATTCCGCCGCGTGCGCGAGCAGGAAGCGGATCGCCTCGTTGACCTGCAGCATCTGCGTGGGATACCGCCCCTCGGGCGCTAGCTGGTAGTTGATATTCGCGACGGTGTACCCGCGCGACGCAAGCGTCTGGCAATAATATGAAAAATCGCGCTTGTCATCACCCACATAATAGCCGCCGTGCGCGTAGACGATCAGCGGCAACGCATCTGTGCCTTTTGCGGCGTAGACGTCGAGCATGCCGTTTTCAAACGCGCTGTCATAGAGAACATCCGTGCCCAGCGTGTCGATCTTCGCCAGCACAGCCTCATAGTTCGGCGGCTTGACGCCCGCGTTGCCGGCGCAGATGAGCCGGATAAACACGCGCTGCAGGAGCGTGGTTCTCGCGGAGACGAATTTCACAACGAGCACAATCAGAATCAAAACCAGAAGCACGATCATCCACCAACGCATCAACCTATCTCCGATCTTATCGATGCTTTGATTATATCCTATCCGCGCCGTGATGGACAGCTCTCCGCCGCGAAAGACGGCGATTGCACGCCAACGGTACGTTTTTCGCGTCGCCGCCCTTCAGCGCGGGGTTGATCATGTCGAAAGAATTGCGCTTCGCGGCGTAAAAGCGTATACTATTGCTATTCTTGTTGGGAGAGTAATGCATGCTCTATTCGATTTTTCCGGTTTCCTACAGCCTTTCCTGGGCGCTCGTCAGCGTTCTTGCAGCGTTTATCCTCACGTTTTTTGCCATCCGCATCGGCATCGCCCGCCTGCCCAAAGACCAGGGCAGGAAGCATGCCGTCAACGGCGACCTTGCCATCGGAAAGCCGCGCGGCGCGGGGCTGATCTTCAGCATCTGCTGCGTGCTGGTGTTTCTCGTGTTCGTTCCGTTCCGCTGGGAATACGCGATCTATTGCGCGCTGTTTTTGCTCGAGATGCTCTCGGGCTATCTGGATGATCGCAGCACAACGTCCTGGAGCGAGCTGAAGAAAGGCCTGCTCGACCTTGCCATCTGCCTGTTCGCCGCGGGAACGTATCTGGCATTCAACGAGTCGCACAGCCTTGCGCTCTTTGGCTGGTCGCTGGCGCTGCCCAAGTGGCTGTTCCTCATCGTCGCCACGTTTGTGCTGTGGATCTCGATCAATTTCACCAACTGCACGGACGGCGTGGACGGGCTGCTCGGCAGCGTCTCCATCGTGTCTCTCGCAACCTTTGCCGCCATCTTCCTGCTGATGGGCGACTCGACCGATCTTGCGCAGATGTGCTTCGTGTTCATCGCGTCGCTGCTGGCCTACCTTATGTTCAACGCCTCGCCGAGCCTCATCATCATGGGCGACGCAGGCTCGCGTACCATCGGCATCTTCCTCGGCGTGATGGCGCTCAAGACCTACAACCTCATGTACTTCATCCCCGTCGTGCTCGTGATCGTTCTCGATGGCGGAATCGGGCTCTTCAAGCTGCTGTTTATCCGGCTGACCAAGATCAAGGGCTTCCTCAAATCCGTCCGTACGCCCTTGCACGACCACGCACGAAAAAACATGGGCTGGTCGGATACGCAGGTCGGCTTTCGCTTTTCCATCCTGCAGATACTCATCAGCGGCATCTGCGTCGCCGCGCTGCTACTGCGGCGGTAAAGCTTCCATCGCGTGCTTGCGCCACTCGCTTGCGGGTGGCTTTTTTTTGCGGGCGAAACGAATGAGCCGCCCAGCCGGACGGCCCGTACTCGATTGTATATTTTTTTTGTCGTGATGTATCGACAGCGAGCCGTTCGCACACGCCGTTTTTTAGAAGAACTGCGGCCTGCGTATGAGCTTGCCTTTCGATTTTTGCAGAAAGAACGTACCACGCTCGATATACATCACCGCAAGCGCATCTACGCGATAATTCCTCACGGCCATGTCTTCGGTCACAGCGTAAAACTCGCTCCAGCGCTGCTCGCTGGCATTGGGGTCCTGATAGGACGGCACAACATACGCAAGCTCCGCATCCGCACTGCGCATCAGGCAGGCGATGATGGAATATCCGCTGTCGTCGGCGATATAGGTGCCCTTCTCCGTAGGGTTGGATTGCAGCAGCACCGCGCGCCAGCCCGCGTCCTTCACCAGCGCGTGCCATTCGGCGGCGGCGGCGACGCCGGCGAGCCTGTTTGCAAGCTGGAGCAAATCAGGCTCCTCTCCCTCGGGAATAGGGTCGGGTTCAACCACGACCGGCTGCACCGGCTCGCTCATATGCATGCTATATGCGCTGCTCTGACTCGCCGCCGCAAGCTGCTCTACCACGTCCGGCGCGAGTCTAACGTGCCCCTCTTGCGGCCAGGCGATCTGCTCAACTCTGAGCGGAGTTTTCATGCTTAAGCCCTCTGTGAGACGTTCATTGAGCTTTATGAGCAGTCTTGTTTGGCTCTCCGTGTCCCAGGCAGTCGTGGCTGTCGATATCGCAAGCCAAGCCAGCAGACCGATGCCGAGCACCCCAAGTGCAATTGCCGCAACCGGCACCCATACTTCCATCTTATCCGCGCTGAAAATCCCCGCCTTCTCCTTGCCGGACATCTGTGCGCCCGATGCGCTGTTGTCCGCTCCGGCTGCCTGCGCCGCGCTTTGCAGAGATGAGATCGTTGCATCCTTTGCCGCGAGTTTGCTCAAATCGGCCGCGTGCTGCGCGGCGTGCGCCGTCACAACAAGGCTTGCGTCAATCCAGCCCTGCGTTGGCAAAGTTGCCTCTGCCACTTCTGGCGTCGGTTCTGCTGCCGCAGTTGAGTCTGGGTAGCTTAACAGCACCAGCGTCTTTCCTGCGAGGGTATCGCTCTTTACGGCTTTGTTCGCCGCTGCATGGTCGTAGATCACGATCACGCTGGAGGGGCTCTCGCCCGTCATCGGCACAAATGTATGATTGGACTTGAGCGTGCCGATCTGCTCGCCGTCCGCGCCAAACAGCGCCGTCTCCTGCCCGATGGGCACGATCAGCGGCTTTTCTTCTTCCGCCGCGAGCGCGCCGGAGAATACGGGCACGCACTGCGCAAGAAGCAGCAGCGCTATCGCGCCAATTGCTAGAAATCTATGTTTGCGTTTCAATTCGTTGCTCCTTTCTTAGGTTGCCAAGTCCTTTTTATCGCTGCCCAGATAGAATCCTGCAACCACATCCACCGCATTCAGGAAATATCCGTTATTTGGGTGATGGCGGTTGATTGCGGAGTTGATGCCGCCATGAGACAAAATGCTTACGTTGTACTCGTCCTCTAGGTATTCCCAGCCAAAGCTCAGGGATGCGATTCTCTTATACTCACGCATGAAACTTGCAAACTCACCCAAATCTGTTTCAATGTTCGTAGTGATATAGTGCATCGGGTGAAATGCACCCAAATCATTCGTTTGGATTCCTGCTCCGCCAAACACAACCTGTTGAGTAGTTGAGCCCTCTTCCGCAACAA
>DNFZ01000098.1 GCA_003486785.1 Clostridiales bacterium
ACGGAAGTGGGTGGGCAGTGGTTCTGGTATTTGTCTTGGCTTGAGTTCGTAAGGCAGCACTGCCAAGGGGCAGGCAATAAATACAAATAGAAAAGCCCGTGAATGCAGTAGAAATTAGCATTCACGGGCTTTTTAATGGTCCTAATTATTCACGCTCGCTTACAATGGGTTTCTTCTTGTCTCAAAATATTACATCAGTTGAATCATCTTGACGTTGATATCGCTACCTTCTACCTCCAAGAGCGCACAGGAAGGCTTGCTCCCCTGCCGCGGCAACGAGATGCTGCCGGGGTTTATGACGAGCACCTCCCCGTCCGCTTGCAAAAGCGGCACATGCGTATGCCCGAAGAGCACAGCGGAGCAGCGGTTTTCACGCGCTTTGTCGATCATCTGATAGATCGTGTGGTAACCGTCGCCATGTACGAGCATGATCCAGACATCCTCTACGCGCTCGATCCGCATGCGCGGATAGACGCTTCCGCTGTCGTTGTTGCCCTTGACCGCGAAAAACGGCACGTCGCCAAGCTCCGCCGCGATGCGCTCTGCATCGATTGCAAAATCGCCCAGGTGAAAGAGCATATCCACCTTGCTCAACCGCTCCAGTGCGAGTGGCAGACGCGAAAACATATTGTGCGTGTCCGAAAACACAGCGATTCGCTTCATTCCTTCTCCTGCCTCAGCGCCTCCAGCAGCGCTTCCAACGCATGCTTTCTGTGGCTGACGGAGTTCTTTTCCTCCGCGCTCAATTCCGCAAATGACTTCCCAAACGGCGAAAAATAAAAGTATGGATCGTACCCAAACCCGTTTGTTCCGCGCGCTTCCGTCAACAAAATCCCCTCCGCATAGCCCATCACACAGATGGTCTCTTTCCCCGCTCTTGCGAGCGCAACGGCGGATGCAAAGCGGCAGGTGCGCTGCTCGTAAGGCACACCCATCATGTCGCGCATGAGCTTTGCGTTGTTGTCCTCGTCGTTGTGCCCCTCGCCCGCATAGCGCGCGCTGTAGACGCCGGGCGCGCCCCCGAGTGCGTCCACGATCAACCCGCTGTCGTCCGCAAGCGCAGCGGGGAATCCGGAGATTTTGAGCACCTCTTCCGCCTTTTTGATTGCGTTGGCCTGAAAGGTGTCTCCATCCTCGACGACGTCGATATCCAGCCCCGCTTGTTTCAGCGTGACCATATCCGGAAACTCCGCGCCGAGGATTTCGTAAATTTCGCGCATCTTGTGCGCATTGTTGGAAGCGATGATCAATTGCATGGGCAGATTATAGCAGAGTTTCGCCCGGTTCGTAAAGCCATGGAAGCAATGCAAACGCTTGTTCTTATTTTTCCTGTTTTTCTCTGCTTCAGGGTTTCTGCTGGTGAGCCGCTGTGGTATAATAGTTTGATTCGATTCAGGGGGAATAGCATGGATCTTTCGATTCTCAACGATAACCAGCGCGAGGCGGTAAAGACAACAGAAGGGCCGCTTCTCGTCCTCGCGGGCGCGGGCAGCGGAAAAACGCGTGTGCTCACGCACCGCATAGCATATCTCATACAAGAAAAAGGCATCGCTCCGTGGAGTATCCTCGCGCTGACTTTTACGAATAAGGCCGCGGGCGAGATGCGCGAGCGCGTGGGAAACCTGCTAGGCAGTGGCGCTGGCGATATGTGGGTGATGACGTTTCACGCCTGCTGCGCGCGCATACTGCGCAGCGAGATCGAGCTGCTCGGATACGGGCGTGCGTTTGTAATCTATGACGATGCGGACCAGCAATCCCTGCTCAAAAAAATCATTCGCGACCTCAACGTAAACGATAAGATATTCACTCCGCGCGATCTTGGCAGCCGCATCTCCGAGGCGAAAAATCAAAGCCTCGATGCGTTTTCCTATCTGCGCGAAGGGTACGCGCCAAAGGAAGTCGTCGCTGTGTATCAGGCATATCAAAAGCAGCTCAAGCAGTGCAACGCGCTGGATTTTGACGATCTTTTGCTCATGACGCTACAGCTTTTTTCGCAATTTCCGGACGTGCTGGAGAAATACCGCAACAAGTTTCGCTATATCCTCGTGGACGAGTATCAGGACACCAACCTTGTGCAGTATCACATCGTGAAAAAGCTCGCCAGCGAGCACCGGAATCTTTGCGTGGTGGGCGACGACGACCAGAGCATCTANNAATGTTGCGGATATCCGCAACATTCTGGAGTTTGAAAAGGACTTTCCCGGCGCGGTGGTCATTCGCTTGGAGCAGAATTACCGCTCGACGGAGGTCATCCTCAACGCCGCAAACATCGTCATCTCCAACAACCGCTCCCGCAAGAAAAAAGCGCTCTGGACGCAGATCAAAGGCGGCGAACCCATCGACGTCTACGAAGCCATGGACGAGCGGGACGAAGCAAATCGCATCGCCAACCGCATTCTCCAAGGCGCGCGCTATGGCGATAGGCGATACGACGACTACGCGATTCTTTACCGCACGCACGCGCAGAGCCGCGTAATCGAAATGTATCTGCAAAGCTACGACATCCCCTATCGTGTTTACGGCGGATTGTCGTTCTTCCAGCGCGCGGAGGTCAAGGACATCGTGGCCTACCTGCGCCTATTGCAAAACTCCGCGGACGACGTGGCGTTTCTGCGCGTGGTCAACGTGCCGCGCCGCGGCATCGGAGACACCTCGGTGGACGCGCTGCAAGCCTTTGCCACCGCGCGCACGCAGCCGCTGCTGCACGCGATTATGCAGCTCAAGGATGGCGACCTTTCCAAAGCCGCGCGGGAGAAATTCGCCGCGTTTGCCGAGATGCTATCGGACATCTACATGCAGTTCGGCGTGAAATCGTTTCCGGACGTGGTGGAATATTTGCTCCAGGTGATCGGTTACGACGCATATCTGCAGGCCGACCGCAAGGAGAACTATGAAGCCCGCGCGGACATCGTCAAAGAATTCGTTGGCTATATCCGCGAGTTTACCGAGTCGTTGGACGAAACCAAGGTCGATGTGCTCTCCGCGTTTTTGGAGAACGTTGCGCTTTTCTCCGCGACGGACGCGATGGACGAAGAGAACGGGCGCGTTTCGATGATGACGCTGCACAGTGCCAAGGGCTTGGAATTCCCCGTCGTGTTTCTCTGCGGGCTGGAGGATGGGCTGTTTCCTTCCATGCAAAGCATCTATGATCCGGAAAAGCTCGAAGAAGAGCGCAGGCTCTGCTATGTCGGCATCACGCGCGCGCGGAAAAAGCTGTATCTTTCCTGCGCAAAACAGCGCATGCTCTACGGCAAGATTTCCCCTACGATGCCTTCGCGGTTTTTAATCGAGCTGGAAGACGCGCTGCCCGCGGAAGCCAAGCCCGCGCCGAAACAGCCGCAGCTCAAGAGCGCACCGCCGCAGCAGGCGTTCGGCATCTCGGTGCACTCACTCAAGAGCAACGGCGCGCACAGCGCGATTCAGCGGGAGCAGTCGCTTCCGGAGACCAAACCGGTTGCAATGGACGCAAGCTACGCTCCGGGACAGCGCGTGCGCCACAAGGCGTTTGGCGACGGCACCGTGCTCGCGGTCAACGGGGCAGCTGCATCTTCTATTGTTGAGATAGCGTTTGACAGCGGAACCAACAAAAAATTCGCAGCGGCGTTCGCGCCGATTGAAGTGCTATAAACCAAATTTCGTTGAGGTGGTTATCATGACCCGTCAGGAAACATTGACCCAGCAGCTCATGCGCTATGCAGAGGCGTATTATAACGCCGACGCGCCCATAATTTCGGACGCAGAATACGACGCGCTCTATGACGAGCTGGTTACGCTGGAAGAAGAGAGCGGCTTTTCGCTGCCCGGCTCGCCGACCAAGCTCGTCGGCGCAAACGCCGGATCGTTTTTGCCACATAAGCACATCCGCAGACTCTACAGCCTCGACAAAGTGCGCACGGAAGAAGGCCTAGCCGACTGGGCAAACCGCGCGATCAAGGCCGCGGAAGGTAGAACTGTCGAATTCGCGCTGGAATACAAGTTCGACGGGCTCACCGTCTGCCTCACCTACGATAACGGAAGATTTGTGCAGGGCGCGACGCGCGGCAACGGCGTCACCGGCGACGGCGTGTTTGACCAGCTGCTCACCATCCGCACCATCCCGCGCACGATCCCGTTTAAGGGAAAAATGGAAGTGCAGGGCGAATGCATCATGCGCCTGTCCATACTGGAGGAGCTCAACAAAACGGCCGACGAACCGCTCAAAAACGCCAGAAACGCGGCGTCGGGCGCGCTGCGAAACCTCGACCCAAAGGTGACCGCAAGCCGCAAGCTCGATATCTTCTGCTACAACGTGGGCTATATAGAAGGCAAGGAGCTGACCAATCAACGCGATATGCTCGCATTTTTGAGCAGCAACGGTTTCCCCGTCAGCCCGTATATCCGCTACTGCCACACCGCGGAAGAACTCAAGCGCGAGATCGATCGCGCGGAGCAGACGCGCGGCACGCTGGATTTTCTGATCGACGGAATGGTCATCAAGGTCACCGACTTTGCGCTGCGGGAAACGCTTGGCGAGACGGAGAAATTTCCGCGCTGGGCGATGGCATATAAATTCGCCGCGGAGGAGACGACCTCCGTCGTGGAAGATGTCACATGGGAGGTCGGCAGAACGGGCAAGCTCACGCCGCTAGCGCACCTAAGCCCGGTGGAGCTTGCGGGCGCGACCATTCAGCGCGCGACGCTGAACAACTTTGACGACATCCAACGCAAACGCGTCAAGATCGGCTCACGTGTGTTCATTCGCAGAAGCAACGACGTGATCCCCGAAATTCTCGGTGCGGTGCCGGACGACACGGCGACGCAGGTGATCAACAAACCCACCCGCTGCCCCGTCTGCGGCGCGCATGTCGAGGAAAACGGCGCGCACCTGTTTTGCACCAACTCCCTCTCCTGCCGCGCGCAAATCACGCTTCGCTTAGCGCACTACGCCTCGCGCGACGCGATGGACATTGAAAGCTTCAGCGACAAGACGGCGGGACAGCTCATCGAGGCGCTTGGGATCGATTCGATTCCCGCGCTGTACGAGCTAAACAAAGATCAACTCGTCGCGCTGGACCGCTTTGGCGAAAAAAAGGCGCAGAACTTAATAGAAGCAATCGAAAACAGCAAGACGAGACCGCTTGGCGCGTTTCTCTTCGCGCTTGGCATCCCGAACGTCGGCAGCAAGACCGCAAAGGATCTCGCCAAACGATTCGGCACGCTGGCGGCGGTGCGCGCGGCGACACGCGAAGATCTGCTCGCCATCCCCGATGTCGGCGGCATTGTCGCGGAGAGCATACTTTCGTTCTTTGGAGACGCAAATATCTCCGCGCAGATCGACCAGCTGCTTGCCCTCGGCGTTTCGCCACAGAGCGAGCAGGCTGCAAACACGACTTCGCCCATCGCAGGCATGACCATCGTGGTCACCGGCACCCTGCCGACGCTTGGCCGCAGAGAGGCGGAAGCCTTGATTGAGCAAAACGGCGCGAAGGCCGCAGGAAGCGTCAGTAAAAAGACAGACTATGTGCTCTATGGCGAAAGCGCGGGCAGCAAGCTCGACAAAGCGCGGGAACTTGGCGTGCCGCTGCTCACGGAAGCCGAGTTTTTAGAATTGCTCGGTGAACCGCCGCGCGAAGAAGGCTCCGTTACGCTGTTTTAATCATACTTGGAGAAAAGAAATTTCATGCTTAGACTTAGAAGCATTTTTACAGGAATACTTGGAGAAAAGAAATTTCATGCTTAGACTTGGAAAGCTCGACAACGACGATCTGGATCGTCTGGTGCTAAAAAAATTCCGCCGAGTTCGACCGGAATCGCTCTCCTCTCCCACCATCGGGCAGGACTGCGCCGTGGTTGACATCGGCTCTGATTTGCTTGTGCTCAGCTGCGACCCCATCACCTCCGCCAGTGTTGCGCACCTTGGGCGGCTTACGGTTCACGTGAGCTGCAACGACGCGGCGGCCGCGGGCGCGGAGCCCGTCGGCCTGCTTGTCACGCTCTTGATGCCGCCCACCGGCACCATGGAACAGATCGCGCAGATTGCTGACGATCTCTCCTCTGCCGCGCAGCTTGCCAACGTGGATATCCTTGGCGGACACACGGAAATAACCGACGCCGTTACCCGTGCGGTGACCAGCGCGACGGTGATCGCGCGGCAGCCCCGCAATCAGGCGCTTTGCGGCATGCGTCCCGGCGACGAGATCGTGATGACGAAATGGGCCGCTCTGGAAGGAACGACCATCCTCGCCGAAGATTTCGTCGACCGCCTGTCGACTGTGCCCACCGAACTGCTCGACGCCGCGCGTACACTGACGGGATCGCTCAGCATCGTTCCCGAAAGCAGGATTGCAATGCAGTTTGGCGCAGTTGCGATGCACGACGTCACCGAAGGCGGCGTGCTCGGCGCTGGCTGGGAGCTCGGCTATGCCAACGCCTGCGCGGTGGAGATAGACAGCGCGAAGATTCCCGTGCGTGAAGAGACGCGTGCGCTCTGCGAAGCGCTATCGCTCGATCCGCTCCGGCTCATCGGCAGCGGCAGCCTGCTCATTGCCTGCAAAGACGGTAAAACGCTCTGCACCGCGCTTGAAAGAAGCGGCATTGCAGCTGCTGTGATCGGTAAAGCGATCGAGGGAAAACTGAGTTTTGTAGATGGTCAGCCGCTCGACGAGCCGCACGCGGACGAGCTATACCGGCTCTATGCGCAGCAGTAGCGCAACCGACGTCGTTTACAGAACAAGCGTTTTGTCTTGCGTTCGTTCTTTAAGCTTGTGTGATGGGGCATCCCATGCTATAATTTATAATTGCGACTTGGGGGTAATAAACTGATGTTCAGCATGACCGGATATGGCAAAGGCAGCGCGTCTACAGACGGGCGCGAGATGACGGTGGAACTCAAGAGCGTGAACCACCGCTACCTCGATGTCGGCATGCGTCTGCCCCGCCACCTCGCGTTTTTAGAAGAACCGATCCGCTCCGCGCTCACAAACAGGCTTTCGCGCGGGCATGTGGACGTGTTTGTCAACTATCGAAACCTGCGCAGCGACGCAAGAACTGTTGAGATCGACGCACCGCTCTTGGCCGCGTTCGTCGCGGCGGCAAGGCAGGCCAACGAAGCGCTTTGCTTGCAGGACGACCTCTCCCTCACCGCCGCACTTCGCCTGCCGGACGTTTCCAACGTTCGCGAAGCGGACGAAAACTCCGACGCACTGCTGGGGCTGCTCAACGCTGCCATAAAAGGCGCCATCGACGCGCTGCTCGTCATGCGCAAGCAGGAAGGCGACCGCCTGAGCGTTTATCTCGGCAACTGCGCTGACACGGTGGAATCGCTCACCAACCAGATTGCCGCGCGCGCACCCGTCGTGGTAGAAGAATACCGCATCAAGCTCAACGAGCGCATTACCCAGCTGCTTGGCAACGTCGAGGTAGACCGTGCGCGGCTCGCCACCGAGGTTGCGCTCTTTGCGGACAAGGCGAGCATCGATGAAGAGATCACGCGGCTGCACAGCCATCTTGCCGCGCTGCGCGAATTGCTCGTCGATCAGGAACCCGTCGGACGCAAGCTCGACTTCGTGGTGCAGGAGATGAATCGCGAATTCAACACCATCGGTTCCAAAGCAAACGACGGCGAGCTGACCAAGCTTGTCCTCACCGGAAAAGCGGAGATCGAAAAGATTCGCGAGCAGGTGCAAAACATCGAATAGACCCTGTTTCGTTTCATCTGAGGTTGTCAATAAGAAAGATTCGCGAACAGGTGCAAACCCTCGAATAGCATGAAACGCCAGAATCCAAGTGATTTGAAATATGTATTTTGTATAGGAGCAGCCCGTTATGATGAA
>DNFZ01000222.1 GCA_003486785.1 Clostridiales bacterium
CGAACGGCGCGGGCAAGACCACCATGTTTAACATGATATCGGGAACGGTTCCTATGACTTCGGGTAAGATTTACGTAGAGGGAAAACTGGTCAAAAACCCGGTCGCAAACAAGATGAGCGCGCTCGGGATCGGGCGCACCTATCAGGTCGTGCAGCCATTTGAAAACCTGACAGTCGTTGAAAACACGATGGTTGGCGCTTTCTTGAGAACGAGAAATGCTGAAGAAGCGCGAGAGAAGAGCATGAAGGTACTAAAGATGCTGGATCTTGCGCATAAAGCGGAAACGCCCGGCAAGGATCTTTCCCTGATCGATCTCAAGCGCATGGAAGTAGCGCGCGCGCTTGCGACCGAGCCGACGATTTTGCTGCTGGATGAAGTTATGGCCGGCCTGAATCCGACCAACAGCCAGCTGGTAATGGAGATGATCCGGCAGATCAACAAGACGAATATTTCCATCATCATCATTGAGCACGTGATGCGCGCCGTCATGGGATTATGCGAGCGGATCTATGTGTTGAACGAAGGTAAAATTTTAGCGGAAGGAACCCCTAACGAGATAACCAGCAACCAGAGCGTCATTCAGTCATACCTGGGGGGAGGGAAGAAAACGCATGCTTAAGATCGAAAATCTGAATGTGAACTACGGCGCATTTGAGGTGCTGCACGATCTTCACTTAAACGTTGAGGAAGGCGAAATAGTTGCGCTGCTCGGCGGCAACGGCGCGGGGAAAACGACCACGATCAATACGATATCGGGCGTGGTGATTCAAAAGAGCGGCACGATCGAGTTTCTGGGGCAGGATATATCAAATCTTGCGACGTTCAAGCGGCCTGAGTTGGGCATTACGCAGGTTCCGGAAGGCAGAAAGCTCTTTCCCAAGATGACGGTTATGGACAATCTGCTTGTCGGATCGTACCTGCCCAAGTGCAGAGCAATGCGCAAGGAAAATCTCGAGCGTTGCTTTGAGCTCTTTCCCAAGCTCTGCGAAAGACGCCAGCAGCTGGCGGGATCCATGTCCGGCGGCGAACAGCAGATGTGCGCAATTGCAAGAGGAATGATGCAAGCGCCAAAACTGCTGATGCTGGACGAGCCCTCGCTCGGCCTTGCGCCGGTCATCGTCGAAGACGTTTTCGAAGTCATCCAGAGAATCAACAAGCAGGGTGTTACAATCCTTCTGGTTGAGCAAAACGTGCAGGCTTCTCTCGAAATTGCAAACCGCGCATTTGTCATCGAGACCGGCCAGAACGCGCTGGAAGGCGTAGCCGATGAGCTGATTGTGAACCCGATGGTCAAGAAAGCGTACTTAGGGCTGTAGGCGGCGTGCAGCGGCAGATCGAAGTAGATTTGCCGGCCCACATTCCATAAAAACCCGAAGAAGAACCCATCGGATCGTTGNNGTGCTATGACGCGATCTCTGGTTTCTTGTATCCAAAAAGCAAGAGAGAGTGACCCAGAGCCGTTTTTCGGCGCTGAAGAACGCACAAGGAGGATAGAGCGTTGCATAAAATTTTAGTGATCAATAACGGCGGGACTTCGACCAAGATCGCGGTCTACCATGACGATCAGTTCGTTGTGGATCATGTTTTCCGGCATTCACTGGAGGACATGAAGCGGCACAGCACGTCTCGCGAGCAAGTTGCGTTCCGGAAAGAGCTGATCCTTGCATGGTTTCAAGAAAACGGCTACAAGATGCAGGATTTCTCTTGCGTGGCGATGATGGGCGGCACCATCGTTGAAGCGAAACGCAGCGGCGTATACCTGCTTTCGGGTAAGTATAAGGAAGGCTTGCTGGCGACTTATGTACCGGATGAGCCGCCGATTCACGGAAACCGCATCATCACGCCGATCACGCTTGAGCTTATCGGGGATCTCGACATTCCGGTCTATGTGACCGATCCTCCGTCGGTCGATGAGTTTGATGCCGTTTCGCGGATTGTAGGCGTAGGCGGCGGGTATCAACGCAGATCCGCCTTTCACGCGCTGAGCCAGAAAGCGACGGGACGCAAGATGGCAAAAGATCTCGGCAAAAACTATGCGGATTGCCGGTTTGTCGTCGCGCACATGGGCGCGGGCATCAGCGTAGGCGCACACCGCGATGGCAAAGTTGTGGATGTCAACGACGTTGGCGAGGGCGAAGGCCCGTTTACGCCGCAGCGCGCCGGCACGGTGCCGACATATATCATGCTCGATCTGTGCTATGAAAAAGGGCTGACGAAGAAAGAGGCGCACAAGCGCATCCGCGGCGCGGCAGGGCTTATTGGCCTGCTCGGCACGGATAACATCATCGAGGTGGAAAATCGCATCGCCGCGGGGGACGAGTACGCGGCCGTCGTGCTGGAAGCAATGGCGTATCAGGTGGCAAAAGAGATCGGCGCCTGCGCTGCTGCGCTCGAAGGCAGGGTGGACGCAATCGGCATCACGGGCGGAATTGCGTATTCCGAGTTTATCATGGACCATATCCGCAAGCGCGTAAAGGCGTTTGCCCCAATTTTGGAGTATCCGGGTGAATGCGAAAATGAAGCGCTCGCGCTTGGCGCATATCGCGTGGTGTCGGGTCAGGAGCAACCATTAACGCTGGAATGAGATGAGGTGAATCACATGGCATACAAAGATTTCGACGCCGTCATCGAAGCGGCGAAGCACAAGAAGCGCGGCGTACGCGTCGCTGTGATTGAGGCAGGCGAAGAACATACGCTGGACGCAACCATGCAGGCGTGGCGCGACGGCATCATTCAGCCGGTATTGCTCGGCAATCGCGAGAAAATCCTCACGCTGCTCAAGGAGCCTGCGCTTGCCGAAACGGTGATCCATACCGAGTCTCCCGAAGAGAGCGCGCGGGTTGCCGTACGCATGGTGCGCGAAGGAAAAATCGATTTTCTGATGAAGGGGCTGGCGGAAACGTCAACCGTCATTCGCGCGATCCTCGACCGCGAAAATGGAATTCGCACCGGACGCACGATCAGCCAGGTGACTTTAATCGCGGTGAAAACATATCACAAATTGCTCTGCGTGACGGATCCTGCCATCGTCGCGCTGCCGTCGCTGGAGAAGAAGAAAGATATCGTGCAAAACGCCGTGGACGTATTGAACAAGCTGGGCTACAGCCGCCCGAAAGTGGCGGCGCTGTGCGCGATTGAAAAAGAGAACCCGGATATGATCGAAACACTGGATGCGTCCGCGCTCAAGAAGATAGTTGACGCAGGCGAGATCACCGGGTGCGAGTTCGAAGGGCCGATTTCTGCCGATATCGCATTTGACGCGGCGGCGGCAAAGATCAAGGGCTACCAAGGCAGCGTATGCGGGGATCCGGACTTGCTGCTCATGCCGACGCTGGCCGCAGGCAATATCTTCTGCAAAGCGATGCGGCAGTTTGCAGGCTCCATCAATGTTGGCGTTATGGTCGGGGCAAAGGTGCCTATGGTGCTTGTATCCCGCAGCACGAACACAAAGTCGAAATATACG
>DNFZ01000221.1 GCA_003486785.1 Clostridiales bacterium
ATTTGCCGCTTCGCGGCACGGGGAATGATAAAAGCTATTTTACTACTTTTTTCAGAAAACGCAAATGACGAAGCAAGAGTAAATTATTCGATGATCTCGATGCCTTCGACAAGATAGCGCATCTTGATGATATCTGCCGGAGCAGCGTCGCTGTGCGCAGGGATCCTAACGATCCCTTCGTGATCCGTAACCGGCCCGTGAAACGGATTGTAGAGGTTTCGCGCCATGCTTCCCTTGAGATAGCGAATCAGATTATTCGGCGTGCCGCTCGACCAGCTGCCGAGGCGCACATCCACCACGCCGCCGCCAAGACCCCACCAAAAGCTCGCAATCGGGGATTCCTCCCGATCCATACCCAGAAGTACGTTGAGACTTCCGTTGAGATAGCTACGGACAATCGCGGTATAGAACCGCTCCCAATTCCAGTCGGGCGCGGCGAGATAGCGCGTTGGCCTGCCGTCGTGATCAACACCGATGAGCGCAGAAAACACGCCGTACGGCAGCTCCGCGAGCGAAAGCGCGGCGTAATGCGGCGTCAATACAGTATCCGCACCAAAGCCGGCCGCAATCTCGACCCCAAGCGCGCAGGTATCCATTTGCTTTGGGTCAACGTTCCGCATGACCAGCAGCACACGCGCATCCGGCCGGACGGAGCGCACGCCGATTGCAAACGCGTTGATGTCCGAGGTGAAGCGCGTGTAGTTCAGTCGCGGGGTGATATAAGCGGTTATGCCCGTTTTTGTATGCTGCCCTGCGGCAATGCCGCAAAGGAAGACTGCCTCGTAATAACGGCCAAAATAGGTGTGCAGGCGATAATGGTGCTGCATGCGCGAGTAGACGAGCGTCAGGCAGCTCGGGTGCTCAAGCGCAAAGCGCAATACGGGATTCATCAGCGATGGCGTGGTCACAAACAACAGCCCTGCATCCCCCGCCTCTGCTGAGAGCAATTCATACGCATCGTCCCGGTCCTGCAGATCCAGCACGCGGGAGTCCACCTTATCCCCAAGCTCCGCCTGCATGGCGAGCCTGCCCTGTTCATGCGCGCCGAGCCAGCTGTTTTGCGCGCGCTCGCCCGCATAGGCAAACACGATCTTCGGGTTTCGGTGCACGGGTAAAAGCCGCGTAAAAAAGGTCGGTTCAGCGGCTTCTGCGTCCTCTTCCAGCACCACCCGCGGCGCCGGGGGGTGCTCGAGTATATCCAGCTGCGGCTTGAGTGTGACGACGCGCGCGGTGAGCTCGTCCGGCAGGATGTTCATCGGAAAACCGAACACGTGCAGGTATTCTAAAAAAGCGTCGCCAAGCGAGAGCGTGCAGCTGGCGCTGAGATACGCGCCTTCAAAGCGCGTGTAGAGCGCGTTGAAGTCCGGCCGATCCTGCGCGGGGTCAAGCTCGGCAATCAGCCGCTGCTCAATGCGATAGAGTCGCTCATACTTGCGCGACTCGGAAAGCTCGATATCCGCAAATACGCCCTTTTTGCTGTAGGCTAGGAAGGTATAATAGCGCTCGATGGCCGGATCGTTTTCGTCCCACTGCGGAATCAGGCGTATGATCTCCGCTTCAAACGAGCTGGCGTCGAAGTATTTGAGCACGCTGACGCGCTTGTTTCCCTCGGCGACATAATACTTCCAGAGATATTCGTAAACGCGAATGGGGTCACGGATGCCGCTCTGCAGATGCGCCTCGCATAGATTGATCCACTTATAGGCAAACTCCGTGTCGGGGCTGAGCAGCGGCATAAAATTATGCGCAAACGAGTTGGCGCGGCTGGCCTGATAGGTGCCTGCGATGCGGTTGAGCGAGATCGGGCGCATGGGTAGATCGACCACCGCGAGCACGCCGTTTTCCTCGCGTCTTGCGTGGATAACGGGCAAAAGCCCGCTCTCGCCGCGCGCGCGGCGCAGGGAAAACTCTTTTTGCCCGCGTTTTCGCGCGCGGTCATATTCTTCATTTGCATTTATGTTTTGGCGCATGGTTCCCTCCGGGTACTTGAGAGCGGGGTGCGGTATCGATGTTTTGGCGCACGGTTCTCTTTGGGCGCTTGAGAGCGGGGTGCGATGCGGATCGCATCATTCGTTGTGCGATTGATCCGGAAACTCCATCTCCAGTATATAGTAATTATACGCATTGACGATGGTGGTCTGGTTGTATTGCAAAATCCGCTGGGAGCCGATGGAGTAGGCCAGGTGCTGGTGCCCGTGCAGGTGATAGTGGGGATGATACTTGTCGAGCAGTTTCACAAACGTCTCAAACCCTTCATGAAAGCGGTCGTCCCCGTCCCCAAGCCCGGCGGCTGGCGCATGGGTGACCAATACGTCAAAGCCCTTCTTGAGCGAAAGCGCCAGCGTCGCCTTGAGCACGCGAAGGCTCATCTCACGCTCGGAATAGTGATTGGCCGCGGGGCGTGTACTCTTGCAGCCGCCAAAGCCCACAAATCGCACGCCCTTGATGACCACGGGCTTCTCCTCCAGGTCAATGCAACCCTCCGGCGGATTGTTTTCATAGCGCGCGTCGTGATTGCCGCGCACAAACAGGAGCGGCGCGGGAATCATTGTGACGAGAAAAGAGAGATACTCCGGTTTCAGATCGCCGCAGGAGATCATGACGTCTACACCGGCGAAGGCTTTCGCGTCAAAAAAATCCCAGATAAATTCGCTTTCGTGATCCGAGAGGACCAGAGCTTTGAGTTTCATGCGAGTCTTCACAATTCCGTTCCTGTAATAGAGCGTGCGTCTCTATAAAACGCGCGCAATGAAAAGAGACTTGTTCTGATATAACGATACACGCTCTTTTGCGTTCTGTAAAGCGCGCAGGATACCTGCATCGTGCCAAAACCCCGCCCGTGCTATCCGCGGGCGGGGTTTTGGCACTGAAAAACGTTGCAGCTAAACAAGAAGACGCAGCGCATCACGACTCGGGATAGAGCTTTTTGAGCGCATTCATGCCGTGCAGAATACAGAGCCGTACGTTCTGCGCGCTGCCCTCCGCGTCGTGCGCCCGCAGCGCCAAAACGATGGACTCATGCAGCTTTGCAGACTTTGGAATATCTGGCGCGAGCGTCAGATGCTGCCGGACGAGCCGCGAGATCGTACTCTCAAAACTCTTGTATGTCATGGCATACACCGCATTGCCTGAATACAGCGTGAGCAAATAGTGAAACCGAACCATCGGCTCTACCGCGTCGAGCGGATGCGCGGCGTTTTTGATGCTTTGCGCGAGCATGCGCAACGTCTCAATCTCCTCTGCAGAGGCGTGCAGGCTTGCAAGCCTCGCGCTTTCGCATTCGATGAGCACGCGAAGATCGACAAGATTACACAGCAGCGGGTATTCCAGACGGAAGCTGTCGCAGCTCATGAGCGCGCTGAGCACCTGAAGCGTTCCGCTCTTCTTATAGTCGGCAACGATGCTGCCCTGCCGCGGAATGATGCGGATAAAGCCCTGATTCGCCAGCTCGAGAATACCGGTGTTGACCAGGGAGCGGCTTACGCCGAGCTCCTGCGCGAGCACGCGTTCGGGCGGCAGCTGCTGGCCGATCTGATATTCTCCTGAGAATATCTTCTGCTGCATCGCGTTGACAAACGACTTTTTTAAGCCTTCTTGTTTCATAAAGTTTTATTACCGGTTGGCTTCCTTCCTGATGGTTTGGCCGCGACGGAAACCCACGCGCAGTGAGCGGGTGAATCTCGAGCCACGAGGTATCTATACAGGCAAGCGCATCGTTCGCGCTTGTGGGGAAGCAATAGGACGCGGTCGTCAGCGCATCAGCGCGATGGTCAGGCAGATGCAAACCTGCCCGATGTAATAGAGCGAGAGGTTCAGCGCGCGAAAAGCAGGGCATTTACGCTTTCCGAACTGATGGAGCACCAGCAGAACATCGCTCGCGGCAAAGAGCAGCGCGCCCGCGGCGAAAACCGCGCGGCCGATGCTCTGCGGCTCAAACAGGAAAAGGGTGATTGCAACCACCGCCATGAGGCACACCACGCAAAGATAGACGATGCCGAATGTCTTGATGGCGCCGGCGACCTCGACCCGCGCGAGCACGAAACGAAGCAGGATGAAACCGAGGATCGCAGCCGCGGGCAGCGCATAGAGCGTTGCGCCCGGCGCACGCAGCATCAGCGCGGCGAGGTAGGCGACATGCCCCAGCAGAAACGAAGCGATGCCCAGCAGAAAGACCGCCCGCGTACGCCCCGGAAGGAGAAACCGCAGATTGAGACATACATCGCCGATTGCGCCGAGCATCAGGCCCAATACAATCCACTTTGCATAGGAAGGATTGGCTGCAATAGAAACCGCGACCAAACCGGCGAGCACAAAGAGCAGAGACGCGGTTGCCTTGAGCAGTAGCGCCAAGAGCATTTGTTTTCTATGCTCAAGGATGATGAAGGCCGCCTCCGCCAAACAGCCGGATAGAAGCAGGGCGATGATATATGTGGCCATAAACGCAGCCCGCCTCTCTGA
>DNFZ01000012.1 GCA_003486785.1 Clostridiales bacterium
TTTGGCGTCTCCTGTTCCTGCTTGCGATTGACCACATAATCCTTCGCAATGAAGGGTTCGATCGGATCGCCTAGCAACCGAATGTTCTCCGCCAGATAGGTTCCCGCGCCCATCTCTTGTCCCGTTCGATTGGTCAGCACAAGAGCGGGGTCAAGTTGCATGAGGCGACACATGGTCGCATCCAGCGCGATGGGATCGGCGGACAGCAGTAAAACATCCATTTTGCGCGGATCACCGCCGCGCGGGCCATTGCCCTCCATCGCCATGATACCGTCCATGATGTAGAGACGCGGATGAACGAACGAGTTGAGGTCGATCAGCATCTTTGCAAAATCATAAGCATCCGGCACCTTGACGTGAAACTCACCCTTGAGCGCGCCGGGAACGCAGCCGAATTGATTCTTCACCGCGCCGGTCACGCGCTGAAACGCGTGCGTCTTCATCTTGGGCAGGCTGATGACGCCGTCGCTGTCCAGCACCGCGTTTGCAATCGTAAACTTCTTGTTCTGCTTGCCCTCGGGATAGTGCGCCTCCCTGCCCGCGCGAAAGTCTGCCAGCGGGAGGTTCATCTCTTTTGCAACCTCCGCGCAGCCGGTCCTCTTGGCGACGGATTCGGGGGACTGAAACCCCGGCGAGTCGCCATAGGAAAGGATCGCGCCGGTCTTTTGAAACACGCGGGCGACGGCGCGGAACACGGCAGGATGCGTGGTCACGCATTTTTCGGGCGGATCTCCGGTGAGCCAGTTGAGCTTGAGGAGTATTTTCTCTCCGGGTTGCACAAACTTCTCAGCGCCGCCAAGAAGCGAAACGCCTCTCTCAACTGCCGAGAGAACCTCTGCTTCGTCATAACTACCGCAAAAGATAATAGCTACATCAGACATACGGGATCCTCCTGTACATAGGGATTACTCGAACGAGAGCGCATCGCGTGCGCCCCGGTGAAATTCGCTGTGTAGCATCAGTGTATCAAGGAAGCGTGTTTCGATCAAACATAATATTCCAAACAGCATATCTATGCTTGTAAAAAAAGATACCGCCGAAGCTTGACGGTATCTCTTGGGTTCGGTTGCGTTCGGGAGGTATCAGTGCTTGCCCTGCCCGTAATAGGCGTTTTTGCCGTGCTTTCTGAGATAATGCTTGTCCAGCAGCGTGGGGTTGAGTCGCGCGGTCGGCGCAAGCGCAAGCGTATGCCACGCCATCATGGCAGCCTCCTCCAGCACGGCCGCGTGATAGACGGCTTCCTGCGCATCTTTGCCCCAGGCAAACGGGCCGTGCTCCTGCACCAAAATCGCTGGCATGGCGGCGGGATCTTTGCCTTGCATGGTCTCAATGATCACATTGCCGGTCTCCAGCTCATAAGCGCCCTCGATTTCAGCCTTGCTCAGCGGGCGCGTGACGGGCACATCGCCGTAAAAATAATCCGCATGCGTGGTGCCCAGCGCGGGGATGGCTCTGCCTGCCTGCGCGAAGATCGTCGCCCATCGGGAGTGTGTGTGCACGACGCCGCCGATGGTGGGAAACGCGCGATACAGCGCGAGGTGCGTCGGCGTATCGGAGGACGGGCGAAGGCTGCCTTCCACCACGTTGCCGCTGGCGAGATCGACGCAGACCATCTGCTCCGCGTGCATCGCCTCATAGGTCACGCCCGAGGGCTTGATGACCATGATGCCGCTCGCGCGGTCGACGGCGCTGACATTGCCCCATGTGAACGCGACGAGGTTGAGCTTGGGCAGCTGCAGGTTTGCTTCCAGCACCTGCTGTTTTAAAGATTCAAGCATGTTTCTGTTCTCCATATCGACTGAATGAGTGGCAGCGCATTTTTATCGGCATTCGACGAAGTCATGAATGCTTCTGTTCGCCATATCGACTGAATGAGTGGCAGTGCATTTTTATCGGCATTTGAAGAAGGCGTGAAAGCTTCTGTTCGCCATATCGTCTGAATGAGTGGCAGTGCATTTTTATCGGCATTTGAAGAAGGCGTGAAAGCTTCTGTTCGCCATATCGATTGATTGAGTGGAGTGCGCTATGCATCCGTGCCCGAATATTGCGGATCAATATGCCTCCACCGCCGCGCGCTCCACAGCAAGGCTGCGCTTGTAGCCTTCCATAAACGCCGCAAACCCCGCCGCTTCCGCTTCGGTTGCGGAAATGGTGACGCTCTTTGCGTCGTGGAATACCCGCGCGGTGAGATAGTCCGAGAGCGGCTCGTCTGCCGCCTTGTTCTGCATGTAGGCCGCAAGCACCGCGATGCCCCACGGGCCGCCTTCTCCGGCCGTCGCCATGACGGTCACGGGCGTGCCGAGCGCCGCGGACATGATCTTTTGCCCGATGCCCTCCGCCTTGAAAAACCCTCCGTGGCCTGTCATCGCGTCGAGCTTGACATGCTCCGCCGAGAGGATGTCCATGCCGATGCGCAGCGACGCGCAGGCGGAGGTGAGGTGCGCGCGCATGACGTTGGCGAGCGAGAAAGCGGCATCCGGCTTTCGAAACAGCAGCGGGCGGCCTTCTTCGAGATTGGTGACATGCTCGCCGGAGAGATAGTTGAAGGCCATGATGCCGCCGCAGTCCGGCGCGCCTTCGAGCGCTTTTTTATAGAGCGTTTGATAGAGCGTGCGCTCGTCATATGCAGCGCCGAGCGCCGTCGCCGCTTCGTCAAAGAGGCGAATCCACGCGTCGATATCGCTCGTGCAGTTATTGCAATGCACCATCGCGACCGGGTCGCCTGCAGGCGTGGTCACCATATCCACCTCGGGATAGTAGCGCGAAAGCGCTTTTTCCAGCACCAGCATGGCAAACACGCTGGTTCCGGCGCTGACATTGCCCGTGCGCTGCCGCACCGCGTTGGTTGCGACCATGCCCGTGCCAGCGTCGCCTTCCGGCGGACAGAAGGGTATGCCGCTTTGGAGCGTCCCGCTGGGGTCGAGAAGCGCAGCGCCTTCGGGCGACAGACTGCCGGCGCCAATGCCTGCGGAGAGCAGCCGGGGCAAAACCTCCGCGATGTTCCAGCCGTAGCCATGCTCCTTGACCAGCTGCTGGAAGGAATCCAGCATGGTTTGATCGTAGCACATCTGCACGGAATCGATCGGGAACATACCGGAGCCGTCGCCGATGCCGATGACCTTTTCGCCCGTGAGGCGATAGTGGATATAGCCTGCCAACGTGGTTAGAAACGCGACGGCGCCTACATGCGCTTCGCCGTTGAGCATCGCCTGATACAGATGCGCAATGCTCCAGCGCTGGGGGATGTTGAAACCAAAGCGGGCGGAGAGCGTCTCCGCCGCCTGGCCTGTCGTTGTATTGCGCCAGGTGCGGAAGGGGGCGAGCAGATTGTTCTTCTCGTCAAACGCGAGATAGCCGTGCATCATCGCGGAGACGCCCATCGCGCCCACGCGCGCAAGCTTCACGCCATATTGCTTCTCCACGTTTGCCGCGAGCTTTGCAAAGGCATCCTGAAGGCCCGCGAACACATCCTCCATCGAGTACGTCCAGAATCCGTTCTCCAGCCGATTCTCCCAGTTGTGTGCGCCGGAGGCAAGCACTGCATGGTCTTTGTCGATCAGCACCGCCTTGATGCGCGAAGAGCCGAATTCGATGCCCAGATACGTGTCCCCGCCTGTGATTTTGGCGGCATTGTTGATTTCCTGCGTCATAACATGCCTCGATTCTTTTCTTGATTTGTATTTATTGCAAGGGGGTATGCAAGGATACTCACTTGCTGCTTTCTTTCTCCATCAGTGTCCAGCGCAGCGATTGCGACTGCGCGGCGCTGCCCGCGATGCGCGCAAGCAGCGTCTCTGCCGCGACATGTCCGATGTTCTGCTCGCCGTAGGAGAGGGACGTGATTTTGACGGGGCTGAGTTCGCTCAGCGCGCTGTTGTCAAAGCTCACAACCGCGACATCCTCCGGCACGCGGATACCACACGAGAGCAGCAGCGGAATCAGGCGAAACGCAATCTCGTCGTTGTAGCAAACAACAGCGGAGCACTCCGAGATTCTCTTTGCGAGCTCCTCGGTAAAGATCTCGTCCCGGCTTTCGGTCGTATACCAGAAAACCGAGCTGTCGGCGATCAATCGCTCCGCATCGCGCAGGGCGGTGATATAGCCGGAATACCGCTCGTGCCCCTGGATATCGTCGCTCTTGAAGATGCCGGCGATGGACGTGTGGCCTTTTCCGAGCAGATGCTGCACCAGCGTGTAGCCGCCGCCGAAGTTATCCGCATATACGCTGATCGTGCCGTCCAGATCGGCATAAAACCCGTTGAAAAACACGATCGGGATATTGCGCTCCATCAGCTTCCGATAGAGGTCAAGGTTGGGGTTGGGCAGCGCGGTCTTTGTTCCTTCCACCAATATGCCGTCGATTGGCTTGTTGAGCAGGCCGGTGAGGATCGTCCGCTCGTTGTAGACGCTGTTGCGCGTGGCGGAGAGGATGGCGGAGTATTGGTTGGCGGCAAACACGCTCTGGGCCTCGCGCAATATGCCGGGGAAGATATAGTCGCTGATATAGGTGGCAATCACCGCGATATTGCCGCTCTTTTGCGCGGCGGTTGGCGCGCAAACGCGCGAGCCGCTGCCGCGCTGCTTGCTGATAAGCCCCTCGTCGACCAAAATGGACAACGCCTGGCGGACGGTCTGGCGGCTCGCGGAGAACCGCAGCGTGAGCTGCTCCTCTGTGGGCAGCATTTGCCCGGGAGGAAGCAGACCGGTCTTGATTTCTTCTCGTAGTTCAGAAGCGATGCGCTGATATTTCGGCATATGTCCTCGCTGTCCTGTTTTTCCGGCGCGATACAAAAATCATAGCGTGCTTATGATGTTGCGTCAATACAAATATGGTATAAGTATATGGTTCGGAATGTGCTTTTTTGATCAACAAACGAAAAAATCGGTAAAAGAATGCAATTAC
>DNFZ01000260.1 GCA_003486785.1 Clostridiales bacterium
AGATGCTCTTTGGCCACGCCTGCGAGAATCTGATTCTGGAAAACAAAGTTTGCACGGGCGTTCTGGTCAACGACGGCAAGAGAGGCTTTGAGCTGTTTGCGAAAACCGTCGTCGTCACAACCGGCCGCCGCGGCGCGGACTGGCTGGAGAATATCTGCGCAGAGCACAGCATCGCGCATCAGCCGGGCACGGTGGATATCGGTGTGCGCGTCGAGGTGCGAAACGAGGTCATGGAGACCGTCAACGNNATCCGCAGCCGTTTCGCAACAAGGTGCGTACCTTCTGCCAGAACCCCGGCGGATTCGTGAGCCAGGAAAACTATGACAACGACCTTGCCGTGGTCAACGGACATGCGTATAAAGAGAAGAAGTCCGACAATACCAATTTGGCGATTCTCTGCTCGCATAACTTCAACGTGCCCTTCGACCAACCGATTGCCTATGCGCAAAAGGTTGGCGAGCTCACCAACATGCTGGGCGCGGGGCACATCCTCGTGCAGCGCTACGGCGACATTTTGGACGGCAAGCGCACCTGGCAGAGAGAGCTTTCGTTCTCCAACGTGGTGCCGACGCTGCCGGACGCGGTCGCGGGGGATATCACCGCGGCGATGCCGTATCGCGCCATGACGAACATCATCAACTTCATCCAGGCAGCCGATCAGGTCGTGCCCGGCTTTGCCGCGGCGGAGACGCTGCTCTACTCGCCGGAGTTGAAATTCTATAGTAACCGCGTGAAGATGGACGAAAGCTTCACGACCAATATTCAGGGCTTCTACTCGCTGGGCGACTCCAGCGGCTGGACGCGCGGGCTGATGATGGCCTCGGTCATGGGCGTGCTCATGGGTCGCAGGCTCGCAACGGAAGAGAAGTAAAATCATGTACACTACACCCGCCTCACGGCGGGTTTTTTGTTTGAGAAAGCCTTGCCGATTTGTTTCATTCTCCGCTATGGCATTGCCAACAGCCACGTAGATGATCTGCCTGCTTACAAGACGCATAAACTTGCAGCTATCGGCAAGAAACGTCTAATACTTGATCAATCATGCTAGTTTTCTTGCCGATAGCGTGACAGTAAAAGGGCAGATTAGGGGAGGCTTGCAGCATTGGCCGGAAGAACGCGGGTATTTGAGGGACCACTGCATCGCCGCGCAGGAACAGTTCCGGCAATATATGGACTACTTCCGAATCGGTTATCAATAATCGCGCAAACGCGCAAAGGGGGCTGCTCGATCGTAAGCAGTCCCCTTTGTCATGTTCTGTGCGGTCGGATGCTATCCTGCTCGGACGACGCCGAAAAACCCGCGCTTACTCGTCATCCGAGACAATCCGCAAAGCGTTTGTATACAGCTGCTGCAGTTCGGGACGGAAGCCCGCAACGAGCGTGCCGCGGTAAAAGTCCGTCACGGTTGTCGAATGAATGACACGCATGTTGCCAAGATAGACCATTACGTGCGATATGCGCGGCTGCGTTTCGCCGATGAGGAACACCAGATCCCCGCGCTCCAGCAGCGAAATCGTCGAAGGGTCGCGCGAGCTTTTTGAAACGTATTTCAGCTGGAGCGTTTGCCCCTTATAGTAGAGCAGCTCCAGATGCGCAAGCCCGGATGCCGTGGTCTCTCGAAATTGCTTGCCGCCGCTTTTGATCTGCGTTGCACCCATGCGCCGCAAGGACCAGCCGATCAACCCGGAGCAATCGTAACTCACTTCACCCATGCGGCAGAAGTTGTTATAGGGCGTTCCCAGGCGATCATAGGCGGAAGAGATGATGCATTCCAGCAGATGCGCCTTCTCGTCGGTCACCTTCGGCTGAATGCGACGCGCGGAATCGAAATACCGCCAAAGCGATGTGCCGCTGAGCTGCTCCACCATCTCCACTGCACCGTTTTTGACCCACAGCATGCTGTCGTTTCCAAGATAGATACCGCAGGAGGTGATGTAGCCGGAATCCGGCCCGCGCAGCACGACCTGATACGTCTCCACTTCAACTGTATCTCCGGAGCCATACTCGGCAAAGAAGAGCAGGTCTCCTCGTTGCAGCGCCGCGTCGCGGGCAACGTGCCGCCACTGCGTCTGCTCGCCCTCATAATAGGCAAGGTTGCCGGAGGAATTCCAGAGCTTAAACAGAGAAGAATTATACACATCCTCATGATAGCCTATGGGATACTGCGTCAAATCTGAAAGCTCTTTTTCAAAAAACTGGTAATAGCCGGGATTCATATAGAAGCCAAGCCGCGATAGCCCGTCGTAGATCAGCGCCTCGGTAGACGCGGCGGATGTCTGGCTTTCGGCATAGGAAATCAGGTTTTCGATGTCGAACGACGGCTCCGCTGCCGGGACGATGCCGGAGGTAAGATATGCTTCCAGCGTCGCTTCGTCGATGATTTTGAGCTGATCCGGCTTTACAAACCCGCAATTCCCGTCCTCGGTGATCACATAATAGAAATTGCGGTAGAGCCCGAGAATGCGCGCGAGATGATAGCTCTCCTGCGCAAGAACGGCGCTCTCCTCGTCCGCCGATTTCATCAGCGAACAGCCGGGAACGATCATCAGCGCATATCCGGTTACGCCGCTGGGCGTGAGCTTGCTATTGCGCGTGTCTTTGGCGAGCACATAGCCCGTTGCGTCCGAAAACGCGGCGCGCACCTGATAAAACAGCTTGCCTTCGGGAGACGTCACCTCGGAGAGCACGATCAGATCACTGACGGAGCGATCGGTGATGCGATTGACCAGCGTTATGCTCTCGCTTTCCGTCGTGGCTTCCGAATAGAGCGTGATCGACCCGGCCAGCGAAACGAGCCGGAGCGTCTCTATCTGCGTAAGCAGATTATCGCGCACGCGCTGGCCGAGATGATCCACCGGTTCAGGGGTTGGCTCGGGCGTGGGGCTGGGCGTAGGCTCCGGCGTGCCTACAACGTGGAACACGTGCGGCGTTGCCTGCTCAGCCTTCGGCGTTGGCGACGGCTCGGCCACCTCGCTGCGCGCGCACCCCGCCAAAAGCAGGAGCGGCAAGCAGAAAAACCAGAATGTAGATTTCGTAAGAACAGCTCGCTTCATAAACCCTCCGGTTTGATTGGGTAGCGGAAATACACAAACGATCACACAAGCAGCGCCACCCGGGCTGCCGGTTGATCAACAGTATACACGAGCGAAGGCGAAAAAAAAAGAAAAGCCAGCGCGCGGTGATCCATACATAGAACAAATCCGTTACATTACCGTTGCTGGTTTGTTACATTTTTGACACACCGTGAAACAAACAATCCGGCTTTTCCGCAGGAAAACATGCAACATTCTTTTGACGCGACGCAATCGTCCCACAGCGTTCAATGTAAAAAACGCTTGATTTATTGGGTTTTTCAGCTCTGCAAGCGTAACGCAACGCTTGCTCATGTTTGCAGGATTTCGCAGTTCATCCTGCACTTGATAAAGCGGTGAATTACGCGCCCCAACAAAACGACAAAAAATGTAACAACCCGCGGGCTTCCAAGTCCAGCTATGCGGACAACGGATGCATCAAAAAACAACCGCGCCCTCGAAAGGCCAAGCCGTGAAACCGACAAGAAGCTTCTACACCAGCGAGGCGATTGCGCTGGCGGAGATGCACAATCCCCTGCCTTCGTCGTTCATCCCCTCTGTCGTAGTCGCCTTGATTGAGACGGCTTCGGGGAGGATGTGCATCGCGCTTGCCAGACGCGTCTGCATCGCCGGTGCGTAGGGCTTGATCTTCGGGCGCTCGCAGATGATCGTTGCGTCCACATGTGACACACGCAGGCGATTTTCTTCGATCCTGCGAACGACCGCCTCAAGCAGCAGGATACTATCCGCGTTTTGATAGGTTTTGTCCGTGTCCGGAAACAGCCTGCCAATGTCGCCCAAGCCCGCTGCGCCCAGCAGCGCGTCGATGATCGCGTGGGTGAGTACGTCCGCGTCCGAATGCCCCAGCAGCCCTTTTTCAAACGGGATCTCGACGCCGCCTAAGATCAGCTTTCGCCCTTTTACCAGCTTGTGCGTGTCAAACCCCGTGCCAAAGCGTGCAAAGCGCGCCAGCGCGAGCTGCCAGTCCGCGCCCGTGGTGAGCTTTTCGTTCGCCATCTCGCCCTCGATGAGGACAAAGCGCGGCTCATAGCCCGCTGCGATATACAGCGCGCAGTCGTCTGTCACGGCGGAAAGATCGCCCGTGTCATAGGCGTGTTTGATACGCTCGAAACGAAAGGTCTGCGGCGTTTGCATGCGGATGAGCTTCTCGCGATCCAGCGTCGTGACGATGGAATCTCCCAGCTGCACGATCGTATCCGTCACCTTTCCCGCGACCACGCCGCTGCCATATGCTTCCGCGCTAATGATGCTTTCACGCACGGTTTCGGGCGAGACCATGCAGCGCGCCGCGTCGTGGATTGCAACGATGTCCGCGCGCGCGATGGCATCCAGCGCGTGCTTGACCGATTCGGCCCGCGTGATGCCGCCCTCGACGATCTGGTTCGGCACCGGGCAGTCGAGAGACTCGACAAACGCACGCGTTGCGGGGGAAACGGCGAATACAATCCGCGCTGCGCCGCCGGAGATCAGCGCGGCCAGCGAGCGCTCGATGGCGGTCTTTCCCGCGATGGGCGTGAGGAGCTTGTCAAACCCCATCCGCGTGGAGCCGCCCGCGCAGAGCAGAATGCCGACTGTGCCGCTCATTGCTCCGCGTCTCCGCCAAGCACGGTGTACATGCCCGCCGCGTCCTCTTTGTGTACGCTCTCCTTCAGGCTTTCCACGCGCACCAATAGATGCCGCCCGCCCAACAGCAGATCCAGCGTGTCGCCAACCTTTACCTCGGAGGAAGGCTTTGCAATCTTGCCGTTGATGCTCACGCGGCCCGCGTCCGCCGCCTGATTGGCGACGGTGCGCCGCTTGATGATGCGCGAAACCTTTAAATATTTATCCAAACGCATATGTTTTTCTCATTTCCAGCTGTTACTTGTGGTTTTCACCCGCTAAGCGGGAGCACGAAACCATGTTACGTTGG
>DNFZ01000198.1 GCA_003486785.1 Clostridiales bacterium
CGAAGAAGAAGATGAACTCAAAATTGCGCCCCGTGACAGGGCAGCTCTCGATCTTGCTCGTATTCACGCCATAGGCGGCAATCTTTGTTAGGATGCTGTTGAGCGCGCCCGGCTCGTTTTTGCAGTCCATGATCAAACTGATTTTATTCGATCCGGCATAGATGACCGGATTTTTCGCGATGCAGATAAAGCGCGTGTAGTTGTTGTCGCTGTCCTGCACGTCGTCCTTGACCACGCTCAGGCCATAGAGCCCGGCACACGCGTGGGAGCTGATCGCCGCTGCTTTCGGGTTGATGCCCTCGGCAACCATCTTCGCCGCCATCGCCGTGTTGGCGCAGGGAATCACCTTCACCTTGCCGTTGAGGCCGGCAAGATACCGGCTGCATTGACCGATGGCCTGCTCATGGGAATAGATCTCCGTGATTTCATTCAGCTTCGTGCCCGGCTTTGCCAGCAGCTCGTGGCGGATGTGCAGCGTCGTGCCGCGCACGATGGAGAAGCGCTTGCGTTGCAGCAGGTCGTACACCGTGCGCACGGAGCCGTTGGCACTGTTTTCGATGGGGAGCACGCCAAACTGGCAGAGGCCGGATTCCACCGCGTCAAACACTGCCTCAAAACTCTTGACATACATGATGTTGCCGCGCGGCAACAGCTTATCGCAGGCCGCCTGCGAGTTTGCTCCCTCCACACCCTGGCAGGCGACGGTGCCCGTGCGCGGGAACACCTCCTCCGGCGCGGCAAGCGCGCGCTCAAATATCGCGCTCACCTGCGCGGGCGGGGAATGCAGCTCGGTCTGGCGCACTTTATTGAGCTCGATGAGCGTGGTAAAGAGCTGATAGGCATATGGCTCCATGTCTCCCGCCTCCGCCTGTACGCGCGCGAGGATCTCCCGCTCCCGCGCTTTGTTCAGCACGGGCAGGTTGTGTTCGCGCTTATAGCTTGCAACCTGCTCACCAAGGCGCATGCGCTCGAGAAAGAGCTTGAGTAGCTGGCTGTCGATGGCGTCAATCGCCTCGCGAATCTGTTCTACTTCCATAATTTTCCCTCTCTATCTACAGCGCGACAGCTTAAGCCGTTTTGCTGAACATTTACTCGATTGACCCAATCTGCACTTCCAGCAGATAATCCAGCAGTACAAGCGCCGTGACCGCCTCTACCACCGGCACCGCGCGGTGTGCGATGCACGGGTCGTGCCTGCCATGCACGACGAGTTCCGCGTTATCCATTGTTGAAAGACGCACGGTCTGCTGCGCCTTGGCAATCGACGGCGTGGGCTTGATCGCTACGCGCAAGACGATGGGCTGCCCCGTCGAGATGCCGCCCAGGATGCCGCCCGCGTGGTTGCTGGTCGTGGTGATGCTGCCGTCGTCACCGATGCGGTACGGGTCGTTGTGCTCGCTGCCGCGCATAGCGGCTGCCGCAAATCCTGCGCCGAACTCCAGCCCTTTGACAGCGGGGATGCCAAACAGCACCGCCGAAAGACGGTTTTCGATTCCGTCAAACATCGGGTTGCCGATCCCTGCCGGAAATCCGACCGCCGCGCACTCGATTACCCCGCCTGTAGAGTCTCCGTCACGTGAGGCGGCGAGAATCGCCTCCTGCATGGCGCAGCCCGCATCATCGTTGATCACGGGAAAATCTTTCTGCGCAATCTCGTCAAACTGCGCTTGTGCGGGATGCCGTTCAAACGCTGCGTCCGCAACCCCCGCTGCTGAGAACAGATGCGCACCGACGAAGATGTTCCTGCGCGCGAGAATTTGCTTTGCGATGCCGCCCGCGATGCACAGGGGCGCGGTCAGCCTGCCCGAGAAGTGTCCGCCGCCGCGCATGTCCGCCGCGCCGTTCCACTTGAGAAAGGCTGTGTAGTCCGCGTGTCCGGGGCGCGGTTTGTCCGCGAGCTCCGCATAGTCGCGCGATCTCGCGTCGCGGTTTTCAATGATCGCAGAGAGAGGGCTGCCCGTCGTCTTGCCATCGAGCAGGCCGGAGAGAAACACGGGGCGATCCGGCTCGTTTCGCGCAGTAGAAAGCGCGCTCTTACCCGGCCTGCGGCGATCCAGAAACGCCTCCAGCACGTTCAGGTCGATGGCTTCCCCCGCGGGCAGGTTTTGCATGGTCACACCAATGGCGCGCCCGTGGGACTCGCCAAACACGCCAACGCGCAGGGTTCTTCCGAATTCAGACGACATCTATCTGCCCTCCCATACTGTCATATTTCGAAGTTAGGCCGGTTCGCAAACTGCCAGCCCTCCTAACCGATTAAAATCCGTATAAAAAGCGGGATACGATTTCTTCACCGCGTCCGCGCCGAGAATGGTCACTTCCTGCCTGCAGCAAATCGAGGCAATCGCGGCGGACATCGCGATGCGGTGATCGCGGCAGCTCTCCACCGTGCCGCCGGCAAGTGTGCCGCCCGTGATCACGAGTGCGTCCGGCAGCTCTTCCACCACGCCACCAAGCGCTCGAAGCATCGCGGAGACGGAGGCAAGCCGGTCGCTCTCCTTGAGCCGCAGCCGCGCGGCGTTGATGAGGCGGGTTTCGCCGGAAGCGCCCGCGCCGAGCACGGCGAGTATCGGCAAAAGATCCGGCGTTTCGCTAACGTCTATCGTGCAGCCCGTGAGTGGCGCTGGCGAAACCGTAACTGCACACGCCGTTGCCTCCACGTGCGCGCCAAAACGGCGCAACACATCCAAAATCATCTTGTCGCCCTGCGGCGAGTCAAGGCTCAGCCCCGTCATGGTGACGGGTTTGCCCAATGCACCCGCCGCGAGGAAAAAAGCGGCGTTCGACCAGTCCCCGTCCACGCACAACTTGCCGGGGGATCGGATCGTTTGCTTGCCGGATACGTCGTAAGAGCCATCCCGCACGGTTACGTTTACGCCGAACCGACGGAGCGCATGCAGCGTAATCTCGACGTAGCTTGCGGATTCCAGCCGCGTGGTGAGCGAGATCATGCTGTCTATTTCAAGCAATGGCAGCGCGAGCAGCAGCCCCGTGAGGTATTGCGAGCTCACGTTGCCCGGCAGAGAAAAGGTGCCGCCTGTAAGCTTGCCCGATGACTCAAACGGCAAGCGTTCGGCGGAAAACGCAACGCCATGCGCCTGCAGAACCTGCATGAGTGCGCCGATGGGACGCTCCGGCAGTCTGCCGGAGCCTGTGAAGCGCACATGCTCGCAGAGCGCGCATGCCACCGGCAGCAGAAAGCGAAACGTCGAGCCGCTCTCGCCGCAGTCGAGCAAGGGGTTTTCGTTCGCCCGCTCGATGCCGCGTACGAGAACGCCATCGGGAAAAATCTCGATCTGTGCGCCCAGCGCGCGCAGGCAGGAGATCGTCGCGTCGATGTCCTCCGAGCGCTGCTCCATCATCACCCTCGTCTCCCCGCGATGCAACGCCGCGAGGATCAGGAGGCGGTGTGCGTCGGACTTCGAGGCAATCGCGGCGATCGTGCCGCCGAGCTGCGCGGGCGAAATGCGGGCGATCATACGCCTGCCTCCATCCCCGCGCGGAACACATCCAAAAGCTGCTCTACGGGAATATCGATCAGCGTGCAGTCGCCAATCTTTTTCGGCACGACGAGCGTAATCGTTCCTCCCGCGCGCTTCTTGTCCGAAAGCGCAGCCTCTGCCAGTGCTTCAGGCGTAAAACTTGTTGTAATAGGAAGTCCGTTTCTCGTAAGCGCAGTTTCGATGCGCCGCGCGATTGGCTCTGTTGCCCAGCCGCGCCGCTCCGCAGCGCGCGCAATAATGGCGAGCCCCATGGCAACCGCGTGCCCGTGCGGGATCGAATAATCGCTGCATCGCTCGATCGCGTGCCCCGCCGTGTGGCCGAGATTCAGCGTCTTGCGAATACCCGTTTCGGTTTCGTCTGCTTCCACAATCCCCGCCTTGAACGCAACGCACCGCGCAACGATCTCATCGATATTCGTGCGGACATCTCCTGTTTCAAACAGTGAAAACAACGCTTCGTCGTCGAGGATTCCGGTCTTGATCGCCTCGGCCGCGCCGTTTGCAAACTCGTCCGGCGAGAGCGTTTCAAGCGTGCTCGTGTCGCAAATCACCAGCGATGGCTGATGAAACAGCCCCGCGAGATTTTTGCCCGCCGCAAGGTCGACCGCCGTCTTGCCGCCAACGGAGGAATCCACCGCCGCCAATAGCGTGGTCGGCACCTGCAAATGCTTAACTCCGCGCAGGTAACACCCCGCGGCAAACCCCGCCATGTCCCCCGTGACGCCGCCACCGAGCGCAACCACGCAGTCCTTGCGTGTCAAATGCTGTTCGGCAAAAAACTCCAGCATGCCGGAGAGGGTTTCAAGGCGTTTGCTCGCTTCGCCAGCTGGAAACACATAGAAACACGCGTCAAACCCGGCATCCGAAAGGCTGCTCATGAGCGCGGGCAGGTAGAGTTTTGCAACATTGCTGTCCGTCACCACCACGAGGCGGCAGCTTTCAAGCGCAGCGCGCATCAGCCGCCCGCTTTGCGCAAGCAGCCCGCTGCCGATGACGACATCATACCCTTCCCGCACACGTACGGGGATGACGCAAGGCTCCATGAGTCAGTTTCCTCCCGCCGTGGCTTTTTTCTCGCGCCCGTCTTTTAGGAGCGCCTGTAGTTTTTCCGCGTCGCGCGCGGTCAGCGCCGCGCGGTATTCGTTGAGATAATCAATCAGGATTTCAAGCTGTTCGGTGAGATAGTCCGCGTCGTCGAGAAATAGCTCCGTCCACATCGCCTCGTCGAGGTGCGCCACACGCGTCATATCCCGAAAGCTGCCCGCCGAAAAACCGCGCCTGCGCTGCGCCTCGGGCGACTTGATGTATGCGCTGGAGACGAGGTGCGCAAGCTGGGACGTATAGGCGATGATGCGGTCGTGCTCCTCCGGCGTGGAGAATGTCAGCCCCGCGAAGCCGATATCCGTAAAGAACGCTTTGAGCGTTTCGAGCATGCGCATGTCGGTGTTCTGGTCGGGCGTAAGAATCATCGAAGCGCCCGTGAAGAGCTCCTCGCTGGAGTGGACGAATCCGCCGCGCTCCCGCCCCGCCATGGGGTGCCCGCCGATGTAGGCAAAGCCGTACGTTTTGGCAATCGGCGCGAGTTGCGCGCAGACGTTGCGCTTCACGCCGCAAAGATCGACCAGAATCATGCTTTTAGAGAATAGCGGCGCGTGTTCGCGCACCCAGCCGACCGCTGCCGCGGGACGGATTGCCACGAGCAGCAGATCGCACGCGGGGATATTCTCCCGCGTAAGCGCGCCGTCGATGGCGCCGCTGAGGCGCGAGAGCGTCATGGTCTCCCCATCGAGATCGACGCCCCAGACCGTGTGCGCCGTGCGGAACTTGATGCTTTTTGCCATCGAGCCGCCGATGAGCCCGAGGCCGACGATGCCGATGTTCACGCCCGTCCCTCCCCCGTGCTCATAAACGCATGGAGTGCCAGAATCCTGCGGTTGAGCTTGTCAAACGCTTCGGGGTTGAGGGACTGCGGGCCGTCGCTCAGCGCATGCGCGGGGTCGTTGTGCACCTCGATCAAAAGGCCGTCGCAGCCCGTCGCCACAGCGCCCATGGCAAGCGGCGCCACAAGCGCATACCGGCCCGTCGCGTGGCTGGGATCGATGATCACCGGCAGGTGCGTCAGGTGCCGCAGCACCGGAATCGCCGCGAGGTCGAGCGTGTTTCTGGTGTAGGTTTCAAATGTGCGGATGCCGCGCTCGCAGAGGATAACCTGCTCGTTTCCGCTCGCCATGACGTATTCCGCGCTCATGAGCCACTCTTCATAGGTCGAAGAGAGCCCGCGCTTGATCATGACGGGTTTTTCCTGCGCGCCGAGTATTTTCAGCAGGTTGAAGTTTTGCATGTTGCGTGCGCCAACCTGGATCACATCCACATCGTCAAACAACGGCAGCTGCGCCGCGTCCATGATTTCGCTCACGATCGGCAGCCCTGTCTCCGCGCGCGCGCGCTTGAGCAGTTCAATCCCCTCCGCGCCCATGCCCTGAAAGGCATATGGCGAGGTGCGCGGCTTGAATGCGCCGCCGCGCAGCATGGTCGCCCCGCTGGCCTTGACGGCCTTGGCGACTTCGATGATCTGGGATTCGCTCTCCACCGAGCACGGCCCCGCCATGATGGTCAGCGTGCCGCCGCCGATCTGCGTGTTTCCCACGGGAATAACCGTGTCCTTGGGGTGAAACTTGCGGTTTGCGTTTTTATAGGGTTCCTGCACGCGCTTGACGTCCTCTACGATGTCCAGCGCACTGATGAGGTCGATGTCCAGCGTAGAGGTGTCTCCCACAAGCCCCAATATCATCTGTGTCGTGCCGAGGCTGGTGTGAATCTGTATGCCCTTGCCAAGCAGCCAATTCTTCAGGCTCTCCAGCTGATCGGGATTCGGGTTTGGTTTGAGTATGACGATCATGTTTTTCTCCCTTCACCAGTAAAAAAACCGCAGCCGGTCTGGCTGCGGTGCGATGCGATCGTATGCTGTGATTTTACCCGATCACCCTTGCTGCGCCAAACCGAAACTAGCCTTACCGTAAAAGTAGCCGGTAAAGCTAAAGTAACGATATTCTGCTGCGTTTGCGATGCGGGTCATAAAAACGCTTCCTTCTGCTCGGCTGTCGCCGAGATTGTTGTTAATTTAACACGCCAGCGCGCAAAAAGCAATAGCATTTGTGTAAAAAATATATAATATATCGTGAAGCTGCCGATCACGAAGCGGCGCGTTTTTTTATCCCGCCTCATTTCTCGGGAATCACCGCTTCGGGGAAGGTCTCCCGCACGTCGTAAATGCCTGCTTCACCCGGCAGGTTCGCGTGCTTCTTCATATACGCCTGAATGGCGGGCGTGCTCTCAAGAATCACGAATTTGTCGTAGGTTTGGATCTGCCCCATAAACGTTTCGTCGGAGAAATCGCGCACGGCATCCACCTGGGACACAAAGAGGAAATAGCGCCCGACATACGGCAGCTCATAGCTGGACACCTCGTTGTCCTTATCGGAGGAATAGAATAGATATCTTGTGTCGTTGTCCGGCGCGTGCCAGTTGTCCCCCGTGATGGCCGCAACGCGCGCGGGAAGCGTCTCCGGATACGCGGCCTTGCTGCTGTTCATGCCATTGAGTTCGGAGAGCAGCATCAGCCCCGCCGCGATGGAGAACACCACCGTTGCGGCCTGATACGTGTTTTTCGCCGCAAGGCTCTTAAACGCACGGTAGTCCCTGCGCTCGCCCTGCTGCTGGTAAAAGGAGTTTTCCACGTCCATCGTCAGGCGCATGGATACCACCCCGATGAGGAAGAGAATCATGCTCGAGGCATAGCGGTCAAAGCCCGCTAGTCGCATCGCCTCGTCCAGCGGCATGGAGAGAATATACATCGCCAAGATGCCGCCATAGTAGAGCACAACCGCGGCATCCATGATCAGCAGCGTAACAAGCAACTTCCATCTTTTGTGAAACACGAACCGCGCAACCAGATAAACCACCACCGCAATCGCGTTGAAGAGCACGAAACCAAGCGTCGGCAGCTGAGAAAGCGAGGTCGCCGTATAGAGAAACAGCTGTACGATATAGCGGATCTGTTCCGGCGTTTTGTCGATGGAAAACGAGGAGAGCGTCTGAAAATCGTAGCTGAACTTGCCCGCGTCCACGGGAAACGCGAGGGACGTATGCACATTCCAGAGAATCAGCGGCAGCAGCGAGAGCACGATCGTTCCAAGCGCGCCCCAGAAAAACGGGCGCAGCTTGAGATCCGCGCGTTGAAACTGCACGGAGCGGTAGAGCAAGAATACATAGCCAAGCAGCGCAAAGAATATGCCTGTGTTTTTCACGATGGCCAACAGCCCCAGCACGGGCAGGCACGCAAGGCACGCGGTGGAGAACCTTTTCCGCTCGACGAGCAGCACGCCGATCACCGCAAGCGCAAGCACAGGCAGCAGGAAATCGACCAGGAGGTTGTTGATGCGGATACTGATGTTGAAATATGCCATCGCGGAGCAGCCGAGCCCCAGTAGCGCTGCAAGCAGAAAGCGCTTCTGGTCGCGAATGGCTCCGAACACGGCATAGAAACTCGCAAAGAGCAATATCGCCTGGCCTGCGAGCATAATGCCTTCGCCGTTGCCAACGATGCGGCCAACGTAGTAGAGAAACGAGGAACTGCCCAGCGGATAGCTCTTAAAGTCGATGATCGCGCTGGCGGCGTCCGGGATGCGGTCTGTGACGAGCATGTATTTGACCACGACTGCCCAATGCGAGAAGTTGTCATAATGCACGAAAAACGTATCGATCAAAGACGCGGTGATCGCACCAAACACCGCGACAAACGCAAGACCAATCGCGCTGAGTGAGGAAATGTTGTACGCAAGCTTGATCTTCTTGTTGAGGATGAGCGCTACAAGCAGCACGATGCCGCCGCCAAAGAGCGCGTATGCGGCATAGACGAGCACCCCCGCCAACCCGGCAAAATACATCACAAGCGCCTGCGCGGAGAAAACGAAGATGTAGCTGGCGCGCGGGGTGATCCTCCAATAGGCGCGCGCTACGGCGACGTAGCCCGTAGCGGAAAGCAAAAACGCAGTCAGCCGTAAGATGGTCAGCAGCATCGTCATACGATCGTCACGCTCCTTCATTCTGGTTCTTCTTGTCGCGTCAGCGGGTTGAGCGGGTTATCCGTGTGTTTGAAACGCTGTCCCCCGTAGGTTTCCCCGCGGAGGACAGAACGCAACGTTTGTTTTTTGTGCTACATCGCCATGCGCTTTTTCGTGCGGCGCGGCGTGAGAGTACCCTGCCGGTACTCGAAAATCCAGTCTTCCAGCAGTGTTTGGAACGCTTTGCTGGCAGCGAGCTCTTCCCAGTTTTTTACGCTGTAGAGCGTAACGCCGGGCGTAGTCAGCGGTTTTCTTGTGTTTTCGAGCTGTATTCTGATCCCCGCGCGCGGGATGAGCATGAGCGTGTCAGCTTCTTCGCTCAGGCCGCGTATGAGCATAAACTTGAAGTTAAAATCCACCAGTGTGCCGCTGAT